>CAUJFR010000424.1 GCA_963169885.1 Bacteroidota bacterium | reverse complement strand
TGCACTGGCGGCCGTACTTAATAGTATGGCGGGGGTGCCTGATAAAAACATAAAAGGAAATACCGGTATAATGGCTCCGATTGCAAAAAGAAAAAACGAATAAAGGGCTGCTTCAAAAGCGGAACCTTTTAATTCTTCTGCATTGATGCCCAGTTCTTCTTTGACCAGTAATTCATGCGCATGTTCGGGATCCTTTAAAATCTGAGCCGCCATTTCTTTGGCCTGTTCCTCAGGGATGCCTTTTGCTTTATATATCAGTTCCAGTTCTTTCATTTCATTCTCGGGACTGGTCAGTAATTCTTCCATTTCAATTTCCATCTGATTTTCATATAATTCCTGGGAGCTTTTTACCGAGATCCACTCACCAAGGGCCATGGAAAGTGCCCCGGCTAATAAACCGGCCAATCCTGCAAGCAATACCCCTTCCTGTCCATGGGTGGCACCCGCCACGCCCATCACGAGACTGAAATTGGAAACGAGACCATCATTACCTCCCAATACCGCCGCCCGTAAAGCATTGCCGCCTACTGATCGGTGTTTGGTTTCAAAACGGGCAATAGTGCTCCCCGATACGGAAGAATTTTCAACTATGTTCCGGAGTACTTTGACATGGTTCGTTTCGGCCCCGGTGACCGGTATGTTTGTTTTCTTCTTCAAGTTAATCACCGAACTGGAAAGGCTTTTTTCGGTGTCCATTAATGTGCCCAGTACATAATCGTAGCCAAATAGTTTTCCGATCCGGTTCAGGGTTTTTGCCCGGAAGGAAGGGGCAGGCATTTTTTCAGCCGGTAAGTTTATTTTTTTCAGGAAAGCTTCTGCATGGCCTTTTTCAATTTCACTCATCTGGCGGAAGATATCTGCCACCAATTCATCTTCTTCATGTTTGGCCAGCTGGCCGTAGAGATAAGAGGCATCTACTTCGGTTTGAATACTTTTTAGACTGCTCATGATCGGTAAGTTATGACTGAAAGATACGTAAACAGTATGCCGGGGAATATGATTTACTTTTATACTAGCCGTTTTTCTGCATAAACCGTGTATTAATTCATTATTAAGCCCAGGCCTGGTTAACGTTCAAAGCCTTAATTTAGTAATCTTCGAAGAATATGATGCAATCTTACAATACATACCTGAACCGTGATCTCAGCTGGCTCAGCTTTAACGGGCGGGTATTGCAGGAGGCCGCTGATCCTTTTGTAGCTTTGTATAATCGTTTTCAGTTTCTTTCGATCTTCTCATCCAATCTCGATGAGTTTTTCAGGGTGCGTATGCCGGCGGTTTTTGCATTCAGTGGACTAACTACCAAAAAAATTTCCCTGGAAGAAGAATATCCTGCCGGACTGGTGCAGCAGGTACAGCAAACGATACAGTTACAGCAGGAAGAATTTGGCCGGATTCTCCGGGATGGACTGATTCCGGCACTCAAAAGTCATCAGATTTATTTCTGTTACGATGAACCGCTGCCTGTCCATCACCTGGCAGCCATTCGCGAGTATTTTTTATCCACGGTCATGTCATTTCTCCAGCCGGTATTTTTACACCGGATACCGCCCGGATCAGTTTTCCTGGAGAATAATGCGCTTTATTTTATACTGGAATCGGAATCCGGAGAAAGACCGGGTGAACCGGAATATATCCTGCTGAATATTCCTTCGGCGGCACTGCCCCGTTTCCTTGAACTTCCTGCGGGAGAAGGATGGAGCAGTATTCTTTTTCTGGATGATATTATCAGGGCATGTCTGACAGATGTATTCCCCGATAGGAAGATACAGAGAGCCTGGTCGGTCAAGCTTACACGTAATGCAGATATGAACCTGGAAGATGAGTTTACCGGCAACCTTGCCGAAAAAATAGAAAAGCAATTGGAGAAACGGGATGCCGGTCCGGCTACCCGGTTGCTGGTAGATGGAGCGATGCCGGAAAGAGCCCGTCTGTTTGTTTTGTCATTTTTTGAATTGGATCAACGGGAAATCGTTATGGGTGGAAGGTATCATCATCTGAAAGATCTCGCAGGCATTCCGGTGGCAAAACGTCCGGGCTTATCAGAAAAAACCTGGCCTCCATTGTCACATCCGGGCTTTGATTTACAGGTGCCCGTAATCGAAAGTATCCGGAAAGGTGACCAGCTTCTGCATATACCTTATCATTCCTATCACCCGATCCTTCGTTTTTTTAATGAAGCCGCCCTTGATCCAGCCGTCAGGGAAATTTATATCACCCTTTACCGGGTAGCTCCGGATTCACATATTGTCCATGCGTTGATGAGTGCGGCGCGGAATGGAAAGTCGGTGACGGTTTTTGTGGAACTGAAAGCCCGCTTTGATGAGGCCAATAACCTGAAATGGTCGAAGAAGATGAAGGCAGCCGGTATTAAGATCATCAGCAGTATACCTACACTGAAAGTACATGCGAAAGTAGCGATGCTTCGACGGGAAGAAAAGGGAGAACTGGTAGATTATTGTTACCTGGGCACCGGTAATTTCAATGAACTGACCGGTAAGTTTTATACGGATCATGGATTTTTCACCGCATCAAAAGCGATCGGGCAGGAGCTTGGATTATTATTCAGTTACCTGTTATCGGGTAAACAACCGGAAGTGTATGGCAAAATTCCCTTCCATCATTTACTGGTTTCACAATTCAACCTGGTCAGGAAATTTGACAAACTGATCCGACAAGAAATCAGCCGTGCTATG
>CAUJFR010000423.1 GCA_963169885.1 Bacteroidota bacterium | reverse complement strand
AGCAGGGCTGAAGAATTTAAAAATTCAAAAGTAAAAAGTAAAAAATCCTATAGAAGTAGAATCGGTATAGTAACCAGATATATCTCAGGATGGGCTGTTCCCTTCTCGCTTCTAGCTTCTGGCTTCTCGCCCCTAGCCTTGTTTTCTCAGATACTTCGTCAGCACCACAATCTGCTGTCCATCAATCCGGCCTTCAATCTGTTCGGTATTATTGGATACCAGGCGGATATTATGAATTACGGTACCCACTTTTGCATTGGCAGAAGAGCCTTTTACATCGAGTGACTTGGTGAGCACCACATTGTCGCCGTTTTTCAAAACAGCCCCATAGCAGTCTTTGTGCAGTTCAACAGAACCATCATTCTCATGATCTCCTGAAGCTTTGGCCCAGGCCAGTGATTCGTCGGCCAGGTACATCATATCCAGTTGCTCTGCCGCCCAGCTTTCACTCCGCAGCCGGTTCAGCATCCGCCAGGCCATCACCTGTACGGGTATCACTTCACTCCACATACTGGTAGTCAGGCACTGCCAATGTGCATGATCCAGTTCTTCCTTTTTTTCAATCTGGGCCAGGCATTTAGGACAAACCAGGATGGCGTCCTCCATATTTCCTGTGGCAGGAGGCACTTCATATACTTTCAGGTGCTCTGAAGCTGCACATAATTCACATTGATTGCCGCTACGTTTAGCCAGTAATTCGTCTTGTCGCATGGGGAGGTTGTTATTGGCCGCGAATGTAATGAAAATAGACGGGTTTAGGTATGATCGCTGGTTCGGACACCCAATATGAAGGCAAAATTCAAAAGTAAAAAGTAAAAAACTTATAGTAGTAAAACTCCTACACATATGAAAAACTTACTTAGAAGGGGCTGTTGACTACTAACTACCGACTACTAACTACTAACTGATCTTCCTATACCTAATGGATTGGCCTCTTTCAGCTCCTCCGGCAGCAACTCATCCGGCCAGTTCTGGAATGACAAAGGTCGGGCAAAGCGCTTGATGGCATCGGCACCTACGGAGCCAAAACGGGAATCGGTCGAGGCCGGAAAGGGTCCGCCGTGCTGCATACTCAGGCAAACCTCCACCCCGGTAGGTACCCCGTTCATGACGAAACGCCCACAAATATTTTTCACAGCTTCCACCAGTTCCTCATTACTGAGCATATCCGTTGTGGTAGCCATCAAGGTAGCCGTGAGCTGGCCTTCGAGGTGCAGGGTCACTTCCCGCATTTCCGCTGCATCGGCGCAACGAACCACCAGTGAGTAAGGACCAAATACTTCTTTATGTAAAAGCGGATTGGCTAAAAATGTTTTACCATCCACTGTCGCTACGGTAGGTAAACCGGTGCAACGGTCTTCTCCGGATTGAGCAGATTCAGCCACTAAATGGACATTTTCCTGCATCAGGGCTTCTTCGCGTTTATTGGCAAAATTATCCGCAATTCCCTGGTGCAGCATCATACCAGGCATGGTTTGCTGGATCGCTTTTCCCAGGTCATGAATAAATTGCTGCAGATCCGTTCCATCAATTCCGATGATGAGTCCGGGATTGGTACAGAATTGTCCGACTCCTAATGTAATGGAACCGGCACACTGAGTTGCCACTTCACCAGCTGCGGCTGCTAATTTTTCCGGCAAAAGAAAAACCGGATTTACACTCCCCATTTCCGCAAAAACAGGGATAGGTTCCGGCCGTTGATTGGCCCAATCGAAAAGTTGTTTACCTCCTGCATAGGAGCCGGTAAAACCAACCGCTTTGCAATTAGTATGCGTCACCAATGCTTTCCCTACTTCAAAAGACATCCCGGTAACATGCGCAAATATACCAGCAGGCATTCCGGTTTTTTCGGCTGCACGAAATATTGCTTGGGCAGCCAAATGAGAAGTTTGCGGATGGGCCGGGTGAGCTTTCACAATCACCGGACAACCCGCGGCAAAAGCAGTAGCCGTGTCTCCGCCAGCAGTAGAGTAAGCAAAAGGAAAATTACTGGCTCCGAAAACCACTACCGGACCAATGGGTACAAGCATCTTACGGATATCCGGTTTAGGCGGTGTCTTACCCGGATTGGCATGATCAATTCTGGCTTCCAGCCAATCTCCACGTTCACAGGCGTCCGCATAACTTTCGAGCTGATAGATCGTGCGACCTCGCTCTCCTCTCAACCGGGCTTCCGGCAGATTGGTTTCCTGCATGGCTGTCTGAATCAGTTCATCACCGGCCGACTCGAGCTCCTTTGCAATCGCACGCATGAATCCGGCCCGTTGCTTAAGGGATAACTTCCGGTAAACATGAAAAGCTTTCCAGGAAGCGGACATTATTTCGTTGATCTCTTGTATGGATGTGTCGGTTGGCATGATTTAATTATTACTCGATAAAGAAAAGCGAGAAGCAAGAAGCTAGAAGCAAGAAGGGAACAGCCCCTCCTAAGAGACTTCTGATTACTTAACCAATTCTACCTCTAAAGGATTTTTTACTTTTTACTTTTTACTTTTTACTTTTTACTTTTTACTTTTTACTTATAAAACCGGTCTTGTAGCTATACCGTGATTGATAATCCCCAGCACCCGTTCCCTTTCTTCTCCTTCCAGCACCAGTCTTGGTGCCCGTACATATTCATTACTGATGCCGGTCTGGGTGGCGGCCAGTTTAATGTATTGCACCAGTTTGGGATGGATATCCAGCTCAAGCAAAGGCATAAACCAACGATAGATCACGGCAGCTTCCGCAATCTTACCCGCTTTTACCAGGTTATAGATGGCCATGGTTTCTTTGGGGAAGGCACAGACTAATCCGGCTACCAACCCATCTGCTTCCAGACAAAGCTCTTCCATCGCCAGGGTATCCACGCCGCAGAGAATTTTAAACCGATCGCCGAAACGGTTCTTCATCCGGATCAGGTTGGTTACATCTCTTGAGCTTTCTTTAAGTGCGGTGATATTTTCACATTCAATCAACTGATCAAATAAAGCGGGATGTGCATCGATTTTATAATCCACCGGATTATTATAGATCATTATGGGAAGCCGGGTGGAACGGGCAACGGTTTTAAAATAAGTGACGGTTTCCCGGTCATCGGATTTATACCGCATTGGGGGCAACAACATCAGTCCGTCGGCACCCCAGTTTTCTGCATTGGCCGCCTGCTCGATCGCATCCTTTGTGGTACTTTCTGCAATATTCAGGATCACGGGGATCTTTCCCTTCACATAATCCAATGCATATTTTACAAGTTGTTCTTTTTCGGCCACAGTAATGGTACTGGCTTCACCCAGTGAGCCACCAATAATGATTCCCTGGATACCCGCATCCAGCTGGGCCTGCAGGTTTTTCCCAAACATGGGAAGATCCACTTCATCATTGGCTGTAAACGGGGTCAGTAGTGCGGGGAAAACGCCTTTCCATTCAAATTGCATATCAGTTGTTTTTGGACTAAAGATAAGGGATTCAGCAATTTTTACTGTCCCGCAGCAGAAGCAACCGATTGCGTCAACCGCGATTATTTATTTTTCAACCATTGATAGATCGCCTCCTGTGCCTGAAAAGGGGGAGCGTCATTCAAAACACGCTTATTCTCCAATTGTGGAGTGAGATAACTGGCTTTACAATTATCCTTCAATTGTAAGTCCAGTATTGTGGCTATCTCCGTTTTTAGCTGTGTATCTTCCACCTGGAAACAAACTTCTATCCGGCTATGCAGATTCCGGTTCATCCAGTCGGCGCTGCCTAAGAAATACACCGGGTTCCCGTCATTCTCAAAAACAAAGACCCGTGCATGCTCAAGGTACCTGTCCACGATACGGGTTACGGTAATATTTTCACTTTGCCCTGGTACGCCAGGGGCCAGGCAACAGATACCTCTTACCAATAATTGCACTTTCACCCCCGCCCGGCTGGCTTCATATAACCGGTCGATCATGGATCTTTCCTGGAGATTATTCAACTTAATGATAATACCGGATGGGCGGCCATCCATAGCACGGCTGATTTCTTGTCGGATCAGTTTGTCAAATTTCCTGACCAGGTTGAATTGTGAAACCAGTAAATGATGGAAGGGAATTTTGCCATACACTTCCGGTTGTTTACCCGATAACAGGTAACTGAATAATAATCC
>CAUJFR010000422.1 GCA_963169885.1 Bacteroidota bacterium | reverse complement strand
GCTGGAAGGGGATCAGACTTTTAAACAGGACCGGTTCTTCAGTGGCTACGATACAGAAACAGCCACCAATGGATACTTTCTCCTGAATGCAGGCCTTGGAGCTGATATTACAAACGCCAAAAAGAAAACGATCTTCAGTCTCCATCTCGGGGTAATGAATATCGGTAACGTGGCCTGGCAGAATCACCTCAGCCGGTTGAAATATGCCGCTGAAAACCTCGTATCCGGAAGAACTGGTGTGTTTAATGCCGGCCGCAATTTCTCCGTCAAGCTAAATGTACCGCTGGAGTTTAAGCTGAAGTAAGCAGCGAGGGAAGCAGGTACAAGGTTGGAGGTTGGAGGTTCGAGGTTCCAACCTCGAACCTCGAACCTCGAACCTCCAACTGCCGACTTTTCCCGACCTTTAGCCCATGGAAATCACCCTCACCACCCCGGCGCTCCTTTTTCCCGCCATTTCCCTGCTTTTACTGGCCTATACCAACCGGTTTCTGGCCCTGGCCAACCTGGTACGCAAATTACACGATGAGTATATTGAAGGGCGTAAGCGTCATGACGAGTTTACGGAGTTGCACAAAAACAAGATTATCCTCTGGCAGATCAAAAACCTGCGTCGCCGGATCAACCTGATCCGTTATATGCAGGGACTGGGGGTATTCAGTTTCCTGGGTTGTGTGGGTTGTATGTACAGTTTATACCGGGGAGCGGCTGTGGTAGCCGAGTTTGTTTTTGCTGTAGCCCTTTTGAGTTTGCTGGCCTCCCTGTTTATTTCCCTGGCGGAAATTATCCAGAGTACCAAAGCTATTGAACTGGAACTGAGTGATATTGAGGAACTGGAAAAGGGGAATATTTTTACCGATATCCTGTCGGCTACCAAAGAAAAGTAATGCAATATATTTGAACTATGCGGAAAGGCGTACATACATTAATCATATCCGTTTTATTGTCAGGCCTGATGGTCGCTTGCTCTAAATCAGGTAGCAATACAGATGACGGAGGTGGTGGAGGGGGACCGCATATTATCACCGATAATGATACCACCCGTCCGGTACTCACCGTGATCACTCCTTCGAACAATCAGGTGTATACGAGTGGCTCAACTGTCAGCGTATCCGGAACCATCACCGATGATATGGGCCTATACCGGGGTTATGTACGTATTACGAATGATGTGACTGGAGAAGTCGTTAAAGAACAGCTTTATGAAATTCATGGTATTCTCTCATATAACTTCAATGTTGCTGCAGCCGTTACGGTGACTGTCGCAACGGATTATACAGTTAGTGTGTTTTATGAAGATCATGGGTTGAACGGGGTCAACCGTACGTTGAAGGTGAAGGTCAATCCCTGATCAAAGTGATTCAATTAAACGAAGCACCCGCTCCCAGCTTCCTCCATTATACACTTCCTTCAAACCAGCTTGTTTCAAGGTAGCTGAAGCGATCCTGCTCCGGTGACCACTGGCGCAAACACAAATCACCGGTTTATTCAGCCCTTTAATACGTGGTATACCCGCACCGATCCGGTCTACCGGAATATTCAGGGAACCGGGCACGCGTCCCCGGTCATACTCACTGGCAGATCGGACATCAATAACTACAGCTCCCTGCCTTAAGGCTTTTTTTATGGAGCCATTTCCAAAAAAGGAGAAAATTCCCATACAATAAGTTTAAACGACCGCAGCCCTGTTTTTACGTTCCCCGATCTGCTGCCTCCACATCGCAAAATACAACCCTTTTTCGCCAATTAAGGTCTCATGATTTCCCGTCTCCACCACATCGCCTTTCTCGAGTACATAGATCCGGTCCGCATGCATAATGGTACTCAGCCGGTGGGCAATCAGGATCGTGATCTGGTTGCCCTCTTTAGAAATATCCCGGATTGTATCCGAAATCTCTTCTTCCGTCAGTGAATCAAGGGCCGATGTCGCTTCGTCAAACAATAATAATTTGGGTTTACGTAATAATGCCCGGGCTATGGATAAACGTTGTTTTTCACCACCTGACAACTTAAGTCCTCCTTCACCAATCATGGTGTCCAGCCCTTTCTCCGCACGAACTAACAGATTCTGACAGGAGGCTTTATTCAATACATCTTCGAGGTCTTCTTCAGTTGCAGCCGGATTCACGAACAGTAGATTCTCACGGATAGAGCCGGAAAAAAGCTGGGTATCCTGGGTGACAAACCCGATCTGGTTGCGCAGGTCTTCAAAATCAATACGGTTTTCATCCATCCCGTTGTCCAGGAACTATACATCCTGTGGCCGGTACAAACCCACCAGCAATTTCATTAAAGTGGTCTTGCCCGAACCGGAGGGACCGACAAAGGCAATGGTTTCCCCGGTTTTTACTTTGAAGCTGATATCATTGATTGCATTCTGTGAAGCGGTCTGGTGTTTAAAAGCCACATGATCAAATTCCAGGGTCTCGATCTTTCCTAAATGACTCGGATTAGCGGCTTTGGGTTCCGGCGATTTTTTCATCAGGTTGGCAAAATTCTCCAGGGAAGCCTGGGCCTCGCGATAAGTGAGAATAATATTGCCAATCTCCTGCAGCGGACCAAACACAAAGAAGGAAAAGATCTGCATCGTCACAATCTGCCCGGCATCCATACTGCCGCGGTAGATAAACAACATCAGCAGGAATAAGATGATCTGGCGAAGTGTATTGACAAATGTACCCTGTATGAAACTGATACTGCGGAT
>CAUJFR010000421.1 GCA_963169885.1 Bacteroidota bacterium | reverse complement strand
ATTATATATAATCGTGTAATTCTCTCCGAGCAATTTAGTTGCAGCATAATGACTTAATACTTTAGTGGCGCCTTCTTCATTTGAGGGATAGTTTTTAGCAGACCCGTAAACAGATGCCGATGAAGTATAAACAAATCTCTTTAACCTTAACCCTTTATTTTTACTTCTTAAGTATTCAAGTATGCTCAGTGTACTTTCTGCATTTACCTGTAAATCCATTTTAGGATCTGAAGATGAATGTGCAATTTGAACACAAGCAAGATGAAAAATAAAATCTGCGGACTCCATTAATGGAAACCATGAACTGTCTATGACTGATTTTTTTACTAGCGTATATCTTCCTTCTATTGTCTTTAAAACCTCAGGACTTGAATTAAGGCAATTGTCAACCACTGTAACATCACATTGATAATCAATTACCAACTTTTTTACCAAATTGTGTCCGACAAATCCTAATCCGCCGGTTACAATTACTTTTTTATTGCGAATATCTTCCTTCATTGTCATAATTTAAGCTTTGTTATTTCGGATTATACTTACCAGTTCAATAGCTTTTCTCGTTTCAGAAATCGGAAATCCTCTGCCGGCAATGATTTCTTCATAAGAGCGTGTGTGTAATTCAGTAAATCCTTCACTGAATTCAAAGGCATCGCCATCAATGGTCAGTGTACGAAACGTGCGTTTGCCTTCTTTTCTAGCTTCTTCAGGCAGGGTATCCGCATCAATACTCAGGAACCATTCCACATTGGCATTTTCCAGTTTCAGGGAACCGGCAGCGGTATCGGTGGTATGCTGATGTACAGTGTTTTCTTTCACATCCCCGAAGATCCAGAGGAGCATGTCGAAGAAATGAACCCCGATATTGGTGGCGATTCCCCCGCTTTTCTGCATATCGCCTTTCCAGCTGGTATGGTACCAATGGCCCCTGGAAGTGATATACCGGAGTTTGATATCATATATTTTATCGGCAGGTCCGCTTTTTATTTTTTCCCGAAGGGCTATAATGGCCGGGTGCAGACGGAGCTGCAGGATCGTATATACATGACGGCCGGTCTCTTTTTCGATTTCCATCAGGGCGTCAATGTTCCAGGGATTCAGCACCACAGGCTTTTCGCAGATCACATCCGCGCCGATGCGGAGTCCGAACCGGATATGGGCATCATGCAGGTAATTGGGCGAACAAACGGCCACGTAATCGGTATGCACTCCCTGTCTCTTCAGCTTCTCCACATGCCGGTCGAATCGTTCAAATTCAGTAAAAAAATCCGCTTCCGGAAAATAAGAGTCCAGTATACCCACGGAGTCATGCCGGTCCACTGCGGCCAGCAATTTATTTCCGGTATCTTTCACAGCTTTCATATGTCGCGGGGCGATATAGCCACCAGCGCCAATCAGAACAAAATTTTTCATGATGCAGTTGGTTATTAAGAATTATAGAGTATAGTATACCGAATGGGCGGTATCGTTATTTCGTCCGGATAACCACCCTGTTCTCCAGCTGGTATTCCTGTCCGCTTTCCGGGCAGGTGGCTTTTCCGTTTTCATCAAAACTGAGTTTATGGCCAAACTCACTCATCCACCCGGTTTGCCGGGCCGGATTGCCAATCACCAGGGCATAGGCAGGAACCGGTTTGGTAACCACGGCACCGGCACCGATAAAGGCAAATTCGCCGATTTCGTTGCCACATACAATGGTGGCATTGGCCCCGATGCTGGCACCTTTCTTCACGAGCGTCTGCATGTATTCATGCTTGCGGCTGACCGCACTCCGGGGATTGAAGACATTGGTGAATACCATGGAAGGTCCAAGGAATACATCATCCTCACAGATCACGCCTTCATAAATGGACACATTGTTCTGCACCCGTACATTATTGCCCAATGTTACTTTTGGCGATACTACTACATTTTGCCCCAGGTTGCAGTTGTTACCAATTACAGAACCGGACATCACATGGCTGAAATGCCAGATCTTAGTGCCTTCACCAATGACTACATTTTCATCAATGATGGCAGAGGGATGCGCGAAATAAGACATACTTGTTAGTTATGGTGGTGAATGGTGAGTGGTGAGTGGTGAATGGTGAGTGGTGAGTGGTAAATGCCAACTTCCTATCAACTTACCAACCTATCAACTTATCAACCTATCAACTTATCAACCCTTCTTAAACGCCAGGTGATCTTTCCAGATTTCATCAGGTGGCAGTGATTTGAAATACTCGTAAGTAATTTTTAATCCTTCTGCCCGTGAAACCCGGGGTGCCCAACCCAGAATTTCTTTGGCACGGGTAATATCCGGTTTACGTTGCTTGGGGTCGTCTTTAGGCAGTTCTTTGTAAACGATTTTCTGATTGGTGCCGGTAAGCTTAATGATTTCTTCGGCAAAATCTTACAGGCTGATTTCGTCCGGGTTGCCGACATTGACCGGTTGTGCATAATCGCTCAGGAGTAACCGGTATATTCCATCCACCAGGTCATCTACATAACAAAAGCTGCGGGTCTGGCTGCCATCACCAAATACAGTGAGGTCTTCGCCACGAAGCGCCTGGCCGATAAATGCAGGCAGGGCACGTCCGTCATTGAGCCGCATACGTGGCCCGTACGTATTGAATATCCTGACGATCCTGGTTTCGAGACCGTGATACGTATGATAGGCCATGGTGATCGCTTCCTGGAATCGCTTCGCTTCATCATATACACCCCGGGGACCTACGGGATTAACATTACCCCAGTAGTCTTCGGTCTGCGGGTGAACCAACGGATCACCGTAAACCTCACTGGTACTGGCGACCAGGATTCTTGCTTTTTTGCTCAGGGCAAGTCCCAGGCAGTTATGGGTACCCAATGATCCTACTTTCAGTGTCTGAATCGGAATTTTCAGGTAATCGATCGGGCTGGCGGGTGAGGCAAAATGGAGAACATAATCCAGCTGTCCGGGTACATGGATAAAACGGCTTACATCATGATGATAGAAGCTGAATTGTTTCAGGGGAAACAGGTGTTCAATATTTTTCAGGTTACCGGTGATGAGGTTGTCCATGCCCACCACTTCATAACCTTCTTTGATAAACCGGTCACAAAGATGGGATCCGAGAAAGCCGGCCGCGCCGGTAATAAGTACTCTTTTCATAGTCTGTTGTTTATTCGGTTTAAAGGTTATACAGTAACATTCTGAGGTTGTAGTCAGGGAAGGGACTTTTGCGGATACCTGCTTTCCGCATCAGCGTTTCAACAGGCCGGGAAATAAGAAAATCACCATGTCTTGAATAGATGCCATACACCACTTTAAAGGACCCTTTCAGGTGAACCTCATCAAAGAAAGGCTCTTTTACTTCGGCTTTGTATTTTAAATCCAATGAACCATCATTGATCCGGTCTCTTACTTCCGGCAATGTCAGCACTGTGCCGTCTTTCTGTAATCCGATCCAGTCACTGTTTGTCCCCACGGCCATCCATCCTTCCTTTGTTTTAATTTCAAACATGGCATGTGATGAAAGTCCCTTTTTAAAAAATGCGGAACTTGCAATTGGCCCGCCACCATGTTTGAAAAAAGTATAGATATGCCGTATTTTGAATCCGGCCTCCATAAAAAACTTCTCCAGCAGGACGGACCTGTCAAAACACTGACCCCGACGTTCATTGAAGTAACAGCGGACGATTCCGACACTGTCAAATGAGATGGAATCATGCCGTACAGAATGGACGACCGCTTTCTGAATCCGCATGATATAATCCAGTTGAGAGGCCTGATTCTGATGAATGGAATCCTTATCCGTTTTGATATTCCATTCCTTTAAAAACCCGGACATGTATTGCCTGTCCAGGTCTGAAATATGGATGGACCCATTAAACAGAAAGACCAATAAAAGACAGAACAAAAACAGGAAAAGAGTAAACCGTTTAATTTTCCTTTTCAAGGGATTTACTTTATTTTTTTTAAT
>CAUJFR010000420.1 GCA_963169885.1 Bacteroidota bacterium | reverse complement strand
AGGTCTGACAGATAATTTCACTGAAAAACTGGCGGCACTGAATGATGTGCTTAGCACAGATCCGGATAATCAGAAAGCCAACCAGGTACTTGGGGAGATCATCTATGACACCCTGAATCCGAAAGAGGAAGGAGTAGCCATACCGGCCAATGCGGCTGAACTGGAGAAGAAAATGATTGATGCTTTTTATAAATCCGCCAAGGGAAAACCCGGATATGAAATTCCTTACCTGTATGTAGGCGATCATTTTATCAATAAAGCCAGTAAAGTCGGTGAAAGAAGAGATGCGCATGCCAAAGATATGAGAGCGCGTACCAAGCCGGGTACCATGGCCTCAAAAGATGATGTGGCCAAGAGAGATGCCCTTGATAAGGAATATGCGGAGACCCTGGATGGTGCCCGTGAGCCTTATGAGAAAGCCGCAGCCATTCTGGCGGCCAAGGATCACCTGGAAATGCGTGACAAGCAACAATACAAGAAAGCCGCCAGCTACCTGGCTGATATCTTTGCCAATAAGCGTATCAATGCCAAAGGCAAACCGGCCGATCAGGCAAAATATGCCGCTGAAGAGAAAAAGTGGAATGATGTGTATGATTCAATTAAGAATTAAAGTTTACACTTTTTATAGAAAGCCGCTCAACGAACTGAGCGGCTTTTTTTTGAACAGGAGGGCATCGCGGGGATATGTATATAAAAATGGGATCGGCTGCTGAATAGGTAGGTGACAGGTTATACTCCCGGAAATTCCGGTACTTTACTTAACATAATATAAATTATAGGAAATTTTATTAGCTTTGAATTTTGTAATATGTTGAAGATTAGAGTACTTATATCATTGGAATTCCTATGGGGCTTTCGTAGCTTAGACCATATGAATCTTCGTGAGATGCTGCTGGCTGAACATTCCAAAGCACAATGCCTGCGCGTGGTGAAATGGATTGGAAACGATCAGTCACGCTTTAATGAGTTAATAAAAATATTTCTGAGCGATGAACAGTTGCTTATTCAACGTGCAGCCTGGCCACTGAGTTATTGCGTACAGGCCCACCCCGCACTGATCAAACCGCATTACGGTAAACTGATCAGGAACCTCAGCAACCCAGGGCTTCATGACGCGGTTAAACGGAATACGATCCGGATCTTCCAGGAAATAGACGCCCCAAAACGCTTTCACGGACACTTAATGAATACCTGTTTCGGTTATATTGAATCCATGACGGAAAAACCGGCTATCAAGGCATTTGCCCTGACGGTGTTGTTTAACCTGTCGGAACAATACCCGGATATCCGGCCGGAACTCAAAGCGATCATTGAAGAACGCTGGGAATATGAATCGGCCGCGTTTAAATCACGCGGCCGGAAAATTTTAAAAGCAATCGGAAAAAAAGAACCTTACCGTCAACAGAAAAATTAATCTCCACCCAGGATGCGGTAACGTAAGGAGAACATTACAGAAGGATGACTTTTAAGCGGACGGAAAGCGAGTTGATTTACCGGATTCTTTCCGGCAATCATGGCTGTATATTCACCGGAAATCCGGAGACCGAAATTATCACTAAAATAATAAGCGGCTCCCACACTGCCCCCAAATGCATAATAATTTCCACCACTGGAAGGTTCTTTCTCCGGGGAACCGTTGGAAGGTTCAGTCGTATAATTAGGTTCCCCCATATCACCGTAAATACCGGCTGACAACTGTACAAATGGAAGCAGCTTTACTTCCTCCACATTACCACTGGTCAGTAACCAGCCAAAATTCACACGGACCCCATAGTCCACACCGGTTTTTCCTTTCACTCGTACCTGTGCACCCCCGCCATTATAAATATCATTAGACATATAATTGTAATTCACGCCAAGGCCTAACTGCATATCATAGGAAAAATACCGATTTGATTCGGGCTTTACAAAGCCCATTCCCAGGCTGACTACTTTCTCCGAAGTTCGGCCGTCACCACTGAGGGCACGGACGGAATAACCGAAATCATAATATACACCGGAACGGGTAAAAATCGAGGACTTTTTGTATTGACCCTGTACAATACTGCCAGTTAACAGCAACAATCCGATCAGGTAAACGGCCTTTCTCATTTTTTATTTTTTTGGTTTAAGTAAAACATATTTAAAGGAATTATTAAAAGCCGCATCCACAAACGCCAGCATCTCGGCCCACTTTTCCTTTGGCAACTTGGCCTGTTTATAGGTTTTCTCAATAGTCAGCAGCACGGTATTCTCTTTTTCTTCGGCCATACAGCTAAAACTACCTGCTTCATTCTCCACTTGCTGATTGAGTTCCTGCAAGCCTTCAACTGTATATCCCTCCGGAATAGCAAACCGGATCACCCAACGCAGCCGGCGCGCATAAGCTACATTAATATCATAGGTCCTTTCCCGTTCTTCATTTTTAATCTGGAGTTGAGAACCCACCAGCCCTGGAATATTCACCAATAATTTCTTTCCGGCCTTCCTGACCAACCCGTGCAGTTCAAAATCCTCTGTAAAAACCAGGTCCTTTTTCTTCACGGAACGGCCATCACTTTTAATTTCAAAATTCTTGTAAATCACTTTTTGCTGGTATTCCCGTTCCAGTCCCTGACGTACTTCTTCCTCTTTTTTACTGGCAAACTGCTCTTTCAGGGCCCTTATGGCCTTATGGTATTCTTCACTTTGCGCGGCACTCATATAAGCAATGGGTGAACGCCCGCCATAACTCTCAAAATCGGTAAGCATATAGGGCGTATACCGAAGAGCGGTCCCGACCTCCCTAGCTTTACTGATGCCTTTAAAACTGCTCTGGCGTCTGACCTGTACAATATTCCTGTTCTCCATCAGTGCCGCATTGATGATATAATCCGCCGTATTGTCGGCCACACCGGCATCCGGTAACCGGAGTTGTTTGATCTGTATGGAAGCTCCTTTTTCAGGAGGCAGGTTGATTTCCCAGGCTTCCGATCCCAATAAGGCTTCCACCAGTTCCCCCGGGTTACTGTGATCTGTACAATTAAAATAATACTTGCCATCAACGCGGATCACATACCGGATTTCCTCATCAAAAAGAATATCCCTGATGCCCCGCATGGAATTCGGAACACAGATAATCAACTCTGATTTTATGTCTTTCTGGTACAGTAACGAGCCAAAAAGATAAGCCACCAGTTTATCACTCAGGTAGCTGTCTTTATTGACCACAATATTCCGGATTTTGTAATAGACCTTCTCTATATAATCCTCTTTATCCAGTACCCGGTAGCCGAGTGATCGCATTTCATTCCAGATCGCATCCACCAGTTTCTGTACTGTACCATACTCCGGATAAAACAAATCGGACACCTGTTCATAATCTTCCCAGGCTTTTCGGGCCAGTTCTTCGCGGGTAAAACTGCTTTTTAATTCACCCCGGTTACCCACCAGGGCCCCTTTGATCTTATCACTGTTGGCATAAATGACCTGGAATTTTACCATGGGGTATACACTCATGCTGTTCACAAAATTGATATCCTTTTCCACGCCCCTTTCCTTATCGGTAAATACAAACCGGTAAAAATCGGGATCTGCAGCGGGTTCCCGTTTAAACACCGGAGCTCCATTCAGGGAAGCTGACTTGAAATAGGATTTTTCATCCATCTCCATAATGATCTGGTTATAAAGGATCGGATAGGATTTAATACAGATCTCAAACTGGGGATTAAATTCAATATAACCGGTATTTTTTACATTGAGTTTATTATGGGTATTCGTTACATATTCGAAAATATCACCGGGATCAAGGTCGGGTATTGCCACTTTATAATAGGCTCCGGCCCCTTCCATTTCTTTATCAAAAAAACTCTTGAAAAATTCCGGCACGGAAGAAACATGCTCCACACTGACCGCCCGGTCCAGTGCCACGCGGCTGACTGTTCCATCGGGTTTGGTGATACGGGCACTGAATCCATCCAGTTTATCCGTATAACGAAAATAGATCTCTGTAAAATTCCGGACTGCATTCCGGTCATTCAACCGGATCCGGAAACGCACATTTTCCAGGAAAACAAGACTCCGCTCTCCTTTGGTTAAAAATCCGGCCCGCGATTTTTTATCTATACTCACCATCCGGCGATAGCCCATTATCACGGCAGACTCTTTCTTAAATTGTTCAGGCACTGCGGTTACCGAAAAGGCCGGTACTTTTTCATCCCATAATGTCTTTGCATTTACCTCCAGGGTTTCCAGGAAATCCTCATCGATGATCTCCTGTGCGGCAACCGGCTGGCCTATTAAAAAGAACAGGAAAGCCAGCAGCAAACAAGATTGATTCAGGTATTTCTTCATAGTCAGTTGCTGATTATTTTTTACTGATGGTGACCAGGTAACGGTTAAACTCACGGATCGCTTCAACGAATTTCTTCCATTCGGTAAATTCAGTTTTACGGATGATACTTTTACTTATATTCAGTTCCTTTTTCAATGTCAGCCGGCTTCCTTCTACCAGGTAGATCCCTTTAAATGCATATCCGGCACCTGAAATATCCAGGTTTTCCGGTTTATCCGTAAACTGAAAACCAGGTGGCAGGGTCAGTGAAATTTCATCCTCAAACTTTACGACAATATCCAGGTCATAGCCCTCGATCCTTTTTTCGTCCGGAATAAACCGCTCCAGCGACTTAGGGAAAAAATCAATGCTTACATATCTGTCTCCGCTGATACTACTTACGGTATTGCTGAGGTCCACCTCCCCTTCAATGGTTACCGGAATTTCCCGGTTCTTCAGGTCACTGGTCTTTACCTGTGTGGCAACCATATTATTGTTCCCAAACTCGACATAATCATTCAGAAACTCACCGGTACTACCCGCCGGTAATTCCTGGTAAGCCTGGTGGAATTCAGTCCGCTGATTCCCACTCAGTTCCACTTTTACTTTTCCCGTCAGCTTCTCCCCTGCCAGTGTCAGTTCTGCTTTTGTATACAACCGGTTCTCCGCTGCCGTTGTGGCCGGTACCGTTTTTATTTCCGATTTATCGCCATTGGCGATCAGTACTTCTTTTCCTTGTATCCGGAATGCATTTTCCCCGAATGGTGCGAATTTCTCTGTGCCATCCAGGTAATAGGTTTTACCAGCATAGACCAGGGTGCAGATCGCATGGTTATTGACACATAGCGCCGGCAGTGTTTGCGGATATGGCAGATGACGGGTACCGATCCATGAAAAACGGGCATCAAAGCCGGCCATCCGGAGTAACTCCGTCAATAAATTCGCCATTCCTTTACAGTCACCATATTTTTTAGCCATAACATCCTGGACAGATGCCGGAATATAACCAGACAATCCGTCCTCATAAGCAATGTACCGGATATGATCCTGTACCCAGTAATAGATCGCTTTTATCCTGGCTGTATCGGATGTCTTTCCTTTAACAATTCCCTCCAGCAAGGTTTTTAATGCCTGCTTATCATTTCCGGCCATATTATACAACCGGTTATTCCATTTGTACACATCCTCCACATTCTCAAATAACCGGATCGTTTCTCCTTTATTATCAAAAGAACGGAGTTGGACAATCAGATGCGGGTCAGTATAAGCACGGCCAATACGCTTTACTTCACTCTTGTACGCCGGTGTTTCCTTCATTATAAATTCATACTGGGTAATGCCTCTGGAAACTTTGTCACTTGCTTCAATTCGATAACCGGCAAAGTTCATTTTCTTAAAATCCATTTTCAGCCATTCCGGGACTTTAAAAGAAATAACCTGTTCGATGACCGGATAGGGTTCATGGAAGAACAGGCGTGTAAGATACCGGCCATCGGAGTATAGCTTCTTTACTGAAATCTTTTGTACCACGCCCTTATCCGAAAAACGGAGCGGAAAAAACTGAACCCGGCTGTCATCAAAGAAAATATCATTATCCGCTACTGCCCGGTCAATGCCCCCCTTTTCATACGTGACAAACTTATTGCCCTTTCTTGCAGCGCGTTTAAATGATTTTAACTGAATAAACTTATTGTAAAATTCAGGATACATGAGCGATGCAAACCGTTTGAGGGACAGAAATTCATACTCCGCCTCTTCTGTAACCTGTACTACCTGATCACCCAGTTCATTTTTCCCGATATCAAAACTGAATGTTTTACGGGCGGATACACAAATCACGCCTTCCTCCGGGTATTTTTTGGCATATTTATCCGCCAGACTATTATCCGCCGGTGTTTGTGCCGGTGCATTTAACGAAAGCAGGCAGAAGAAGAGTAACCCTGTAGAAACCCGGTATTGAAAAGAACGGTATACGGCCAGCAGGCCCTTACCGGAAACAGGCAGATCAGAACGCATTAAATTTCCCATCAGGAAAGGTTTGATAAATAGTATATCCGGTAAATATATAAATATGAATAAGAAAGAGAAACTGTTTTCCCCTGTTTTTTATCAGGCACCTGACTGATCTGCCTCCGGTGTAAAGCAATTTAAAGCACCCGCTTCGAAAAAATCCTTATGGGAGATCCTTCCGCCAGGAATACGGATACGGGTTGCTGCTGATTCAGAAAGGCAAATTTCTCTCCGTACAAGCGGCCGAAATCACAGTCCAGTTCATAATGATGCACGGGGAAAATGTTCCATCGCGGATGAGCCACCTGGTACTCTACGGTTTTACCGCCGGAACCGGCTGAATAACCCCAAAAATGTTCAGTAATAAACTCTTCAACGCTATTCGACAGTAATGGCAGGGCCTCCGGACCAGCCTTTACCTGCAGTTTGTTTTCCTTTCCTTTATAGATCCAGCTATACCCGACGGTCAGTTGACCGGGCTCTTGTTTAAACAGCTGGCGAACGGGCATGGTGGAATAATGTTCTTTATACAACACATTCGCTACCCAGCTGATGGCTGGTTTTGGGACGATCTCACTGATAAAGACCACGCCGCGTTTCCATTGATCCTGCTCTTTGTAGCGGACATAAAAACGCAGGTTCACTTCCGGAAAACGGGTATGAAACGGGATACGCCAGCCTTTCAGCCGGACATCATCAAACAGGAAGCCCACCAGGCTTACATAACAGGTTCCTTCATACAGATCAAGTTCAGTATGCGGGGGTACATATGCCTGTAGTAACTGCGGGTCCACGGCATAATTGGCCATGATCAGGTGATTCCATGAGGCGGTCAGGAAAACAGGACTCATGATTTCAGGGTTTTTACCTCATCGGTTTCTTTATAAAATTCGCGGAATATCAGCCGCAGGTTCTGATCATACGTGATATAATTGTACAGCCAGTTCATAAACACAAAGAACCGGTTTTTCACCCCCAGGATCAGCATCAGGTGTAATCCCATCCAGATCATCCAGGCAAAAAAACCGCCGAATGACCATTTGGGTTTGGGCAGGTCCACCACCG
>CAUJFR010000419.1 GCA_963169885.1 Bacteroidota bacterium | reverse complement strand
GAAGACTTAGCTCCTCTCTGGAAAAACTGGGGAATAGGTGAATTCAGTCCGCAACGCATACTGACCCGAAGGGAACTCTGTATTTATCTGAATAATTGCCTGCTTCTTTGGGGAAGTAAAAATGTATTATTGGACCTGCAGGGAGCCCTACATTTCCAAACAAGTCAATTCTGATCTATGCTCAAGTATATTTTGATTGCTTTTCTTTTTCTTAGTCTGCAGGGTGCGGGACAAAAAGACTGGAAACTCGCTATCCAGACCTGGACTTTTCATAAATATTCTTTTCTTGAATCAGTCGATAAGGCCGATAGTTTAGGTATCCGTTATCTGGAAGTATATCCCGGACAGCAGATCGGAGGTACAATGCCCGGTGTTTTCAGTTATCAGCTGAAAAAGGAGGAGCGGGATAAAATCAAACAGTACCTGCAGTATAAAAAAGTAAAAGTGATTGCCATCGGTGTGGTGGACAAATATTATTATACAAGGGATAAACTGAATGATTTTTTTGAATTTGCCAGTTATATGGAGATCCCCTTTATCACCGCAGAACCGGAATGGCAGGACCTCGATGAGTTCAATCGCCTGGCCATTAAATACAACGTGAAAGTTGCCCTGCATTGTCATCCCAAACCGGCCAGTCATTACTGGCACCCGGACTCTACAATAAAAGCGATGCAGGGCCGGTCCCATATCGGCGCCTGGCCGGACCTCGGACACTGGGCCCGTAATGGTGTAAATTTGGTGGAGGGATTGAAAAAGATGAAGGGCAAACTCTGGGGTATGCATTACAAGGATATCCGGGAGTTTGATAACGTGAATGCCATCGATACCATCTTTGGCAAAGGTGTTTGCGATTTACCAACGGTGATGAAGGAAATGAAAAATCAGGGATTTAATGGAGTGGTGACCCTGGAGTATGAAGTACATGAGGAGGATAATATGGTGGATATCAGGGAGTGTATTTTGTTTTATGAAAAGCAGCGGAAGTTGTTGAAGTAGGCAGTCGGCAGTAAGTAGTCGGCAGTCGGCAGTAAGAAGCGACAGTCATTACAGGTAAAAAGTATTTTATGGCAGACAGAAGAAAATTCTTGAAACAGTTCGGTGCTTCGGTAATTGCCGGTTCGGCGATATCCTTGCAGGGAAATGCTAGTGAATCGTATGTAGAACAAAGAAGACTATTAGTAGAAAGGAAGTTTGCTGCAGCAGACCGGATCAGCATTGCCTGTATCGGTATGGGCATCATGGGACAGCGGAATGTAAAGACTGCATTGCAGGTGCCGGGAGTGGAACTGGTGGGCGTATGTGATCTCTATAAAGGAAGACTGGATAGAAGCCGGGAGCTGTTTGGGAAAGACATTTTTATTACCCAGGATTATAAAGAAATACTCAACAGAAAGGATATCGATGCGGTGATCATTGCCACATCCGATCAATGGCATGATAAAATTTCTATCGATGCCATGAAGGCAGGTAAAGCGGTGTATTGTGAAAAGCCGATGGTGCATCAGCTGAACCAGGGCTGGCCGGTGATCAATGTGCAAAAGCAAACCGGTGCCATTCTGCAGGTCGGCAGTCAGCGCGTAAGCAGTGTGGCTTATGCCAAAGCAAAAGAATTATATAAAGCGGGTGAGATCGGTCAGCTGAATTGTATTGAAGCCTCTTTCGACCGCCATACGGCCATGGGTGCCTGGCAGTATACGATGCCGCTGGATGCTTCGGTAGATTCGATTGCCTGGAAAAAATATTTCAAAGATGGAAATTCGCCGGCCTTTGATCCGAAACGCTTTTTCTGGTGGCGGAATTATAAAGAATACGGCACCGGGGTGGCGGGTGATCTTTTTGTGCACCTGTTATCCGGCATTCATTTCCTGACCGATTCAAAAGGACCTTCCCGCATTTATGCGACCGGAGACCTGGGCTATTGGAAAGACGGACGAAATGTGCCCGATATTATGACCGGCGTGATGGAGTATAAAGCCTGTAAAGAACACCCGGCCTTCCAGGTACTATTGAAAGTAAACCTGGCGAGTGGCGCAGAAAAAGTGGAAAGTGGTAAAGTGAAGTTTTACGGCACAGAAGGGATGATCGATTTTGGCTGGAATGATTTTGTCTTGTATCGCAATAAATTTTCACCTGCTCCGGGCTATGGTGGCTGGGATGCCTTTGATACCTATCCGCTGGCCATGCAGGAAAAGATAAAGGCGGACTATGCAAAGAAATATACCGGGAAATCGATAGCCGATTTCCCGGCCATTAAATTTTCTGCACCAGATGGCTACGACGATCGCCTCGATCATTTTATCAACTTCTTCGATTCTGTTCGTACAAAGAAACCGGTTGTCGAAGATGCATCCTTCGGTTTCCGGGCAGCGGCTCCCTGCCTGGCCTGTAATGAGAGTTATTTTCAGGGGAAAGTGATGCATTGGGATGGGGTCTTGATGAAGTTGACAAGCTGGCAAGTTGAAAAGTTAACTAGTTGACAGGTTGACAAGGCAACCTTCTAAGAACCCCACCTTGTCAACTTGTTAACCTATCAACCTTATCTTTGCCCTATGTCTTCAACGAACTGCACTTATCAACAACTCTACTCCTTTTCCGAAAACATATTCAAAAGTATTGGCTGCAGTGATGAACATGCGGCAATAGCAACAAAGACATTACTCTCTGCAGATTTACGTGGGATCGATTCACATGGGATCGCCAGGCTCAGTGGTTATGTGCGGTTATGGGAAGCGAAACGCGTAAATGCCACCCCTGATATAAAGGTCATTCATGAAACGCCTTCTACCGCGGTGGTAGATGGTGACAGCGGGCTTGGCCTGGTGGTAGCGCCATTTGCCATGCAGATTGCAATCGAAAAGGCTAAGCAGGTAGGTACGGGCTGGGTGAGTGTGCAACACAGTAATCACTTCGGTATTGCTGGTTACCATGCTATGATGGCCCTGGAGTACGATATGATCGGGATGGCCATGACCAATGCGAGTCCGTTGGTGGCCCCTACATTTTCCATTGACAAAATGCTGGGTACAAATCCGATCTGTGTGGCCGCCCCTGCTGGTAAAGAACCCGCGTTTGTTGCCGATCTGGCCACTACTACTGCCGCAAATGGTAAACTGGAGATACTGCAACGGAAGAATGCAGATACTCCTGATGGTTGGGTACAGGATGAAGCGGGTAATCCGACCAATGATGCCAATATCCTGAAAAAAGGAGGCGCTTTACTGCCACTCGGGGGTGACCGGGAACATGGTTCGCATAAGGGCTATGCCCTGGGTGCCGTCGTAGATATTTTTTCAGCCCTGCTGAGCGGGGCCAACTATGCCCCTTGGGTTCCTCCATTCCCGGCCTATGTACCCATGCCGGCACAACAACCTGGAAAAGGGATCGGTCATTTTTTAGGAGCCATGCGGGTAGACGCCTTCCGTCCGGCGGATGAATTCAAAGCGGCGATGGACCACTGGATACAGGGATTCCGTTCAGCACGTACGGTGCCGGGTGAAGAAAAAGTATTGGTGCCCGGCGATCCCGAACGGGAATTTGAGCAAGAACGGATGGCGAACGGGATTCCTTTACTGAAGGCCGTTGTAGATGACCTCTCCGCACTTGCAGAACGTTTTTCAATTAAATTTTACCCATAAAACCTTTTCATGAGAACCTTATTTTATTCCATTCTTACTTCATGTAGTTTTTTCTTCTTAGGGGCCTGTCAGCAAGAAGCCGATATTGTATTGCCTGAAGAACTCAGCAATGACAGCACCTATATCAGCAGAGTGATAGCGTTGGATACGACGAAGCCTTCTGGTTCAGATACACTGACTATTTATTATTATACGTATGATCAACAGAAAAGATTGATTTCGATTGTTGAAAGGGATTTGTATGGGGGAATTATTAGGCCAGCAGCGAATTATAGTATTCAGTATAACGGGAACGACACATTGCCCACTCGGTATGATTTCACTAATGGCAGTGTACATTCCAGCAGTTTTTTTAGTTATGCAGGATCCTTTGTTGTAAAGGATTCCACTTCGGGTTTTGATGGCTCCAATAACTACAAACAGGTCACTCAGGTCAGTCAGCTGCGACCAGGCTGGTTTTTAATGAAATCAATGTGGGAGAATGATCTAGATCCAGGGGTATTTCAAACAATCGACAGCACCATTTTTTCCCGCACTTATTCAGCAGGTAACTTTGTCAGCAAAGTGGATTCAGTCTGGAATTCAGGTGTATTTTTTTATGCAGAAGTCAGGCAGTCACAATATGACCGGAACAAAGCCCCTTTTTGGCGGTTCCCCCTTTTTTTTAACGGGTATTATGAAACAGTTGTTCCAACACTTAGTTTCCCTACTATAAATAATCTTATTACAGAGTCAGTTGTTAACAGCAGCTACGGGAATACGCTGTTGGGGGCCAGCTATGAGTATAGGGCAGACGGATACCCTTCAATGGCCCGGATCAGCGGGTTAATGGAATACAATAAGTACATTTTTGAATATACCCATTTGTAGTGCACTTACCTGCTTACACATGTTCGTGGCTGTATCCCGGAAACGTTATCGTAAAATGACAGTGGAGTCTGTCCATTGAATAATTTTTACAGGTATCTTTGCCGCCGCTTACTCCCGATATTTCGGGACTATCATCCTGAAATTTATGGAAGGGGGGATGGCCTTAATACAGCCTGATCCTGTATGCAGTTAAGTGAATGAAGGGGTTTTCCCCATAACTATTAAAACCTGTAAGATGAAAGTAATGAAGTTTGGAGGTACCAGCGTGGGCAAACCGGAACGTATGCACCATATCGCAGGATTGGTATCCAATGAAACTGAACCGGTGATCGTGGTTTTATCCGCTTTGTCCGGAACCACCAATGCACTGGTGGAAATTGGAGATGCTATAGCAAGGGGTGACCGCAACGGGGCCAAACAATCCATTGATAAACTGGAAGCCCATTACCAGGCTTTTGTGAATGACCTGGTAAAGAAAGAAGCGTCACTTGCCAAAGCAAAAGCGATCATTTCAGAGCATTTTGAATTTCTCAATATCATCCTGAAGATATCCTTCAGCGAAGCACTGAGTAAGGACATTCTTGCCCAGGGGGAATTACTATCCACCAAACTCTTCTGTACTTATCTTGAAGAACAGGGGCAGGATCACTTGTTGCTTCCTGCACTGGAGTTTATGTCGATCGATCATTACGATGAACCACAGATCGGCAGTATCAAGGTAAAGCTCACCCAATTGCTGCAACAACATAAAGACACGAAAATATTTGTCACGCAAGGTTATATATGCCGCAATGCCCGTGGGGAAGTCGATAACCTGAAGCGGGGTGGGAGTGACTATTCCGCTTCTTTGATTGCCGCGGCAATTAACGCTTCTGTCTGTGAGATATGGACCGATATTGACGGCATGCACAACAATGATCCCCGGGTGGTAAAGAAAACTGTTCCTATTGAACAAATGAGTTTCGATGAAGCGGCCGAGCTGGCTTATTTCGGTGCCAAGATCCTGCATCCGGCTTCCATCTGGCCTGCACAGACATTCAAGATCCCGGTAAGATTGTTGAATACCATGGAGCCAAAGGCAAAGGGCACACTGATTACCGAGGAGGCCGGCAGTGTGGGTGTAAAAGCCGTTGCTGCCAAAGACAATATCATTGCCATTCGGATCAAGAGCAGCCGGATGTTACTGGCCTACGGTTTCCTCCGTAAGATTTTTGAAGTGTTTGAGAAATACCGTACTCCGATCGATATGATCACCACTTCTGAAGTGGCTGTGACACTGACCATTGATAGTGATTTACACCTGAATGATATCCTGAAAGAACTGGAACCCTTTGGTACCACAGAAGTGGATAAGAACCAGGTGATCATTTCTGTGGTAGGAAACGAAATTTCCCAAACGGAAGATATCATCAAAAAGCTCTTCGGCTCCATTGTGAATATCCCTGTACGGATGGTCAGCTATGGTGGGAGTCCGCACAATATTTCCCTGTTGACGGATGCAGGACACAAAGTACAGATATTGCAGCAGCTGAATAAAGGTATGTTTGGGCTGGAGTAACCTCTCCCCCTTAGAAAAATCATTCAAATTGAAGACTCTGCCCTCCCCCTCTCCTTAAGGAGAGGGTGAAGCGGAGTCTCTGATTTTCGGATAGATACTTAGGGGGTGAGGTTAAAAAAAGCCGCCCTTACAGGCGGCTTGTAAAAAACAGTTGGTATTTGCTTAAATGATCAGCAAGGCATCTCCATAGCTGAAAAAACGGTACTTATCCTTGATCGCTTTTTTATAGGCCTCCATGGCGAGTTCATAACCGGCAAAGGCACAGGTCATGATCAGCAGGCTGGTCTTGGGCAGGTGGAAATTGGTTACCAGAGAATCCGCAATGCTGAAATCATAAGGCGGATGGATGAACATGTTGGTCCAGCCCTCAGAAGGTTTCAACAGCTTCTGAGCAGTGAAAGAGGATTCCAGGGCACGCATGGTGGTGGTACCTACCGAACATACACGATGTCCGTATTCCTTAGCACGGTTAACCACTTTACAGGCGGTCTCATCAATATTATAATATTCCGCATCCATTTTATGTTTGCTGAGGTCTTCCACTTCAATCGGGCGGAAGGTTCCCAGTCCGGTATGCAGGGTTACTTCGGCAAAACGAATCCCTTTAATCTCAAGACGCTTGATCAGCTCACGGCTGAAATGCAGTCCGGCCGTTGGAGCCGCGACAGCTCCTTCATGCTTGGCATAAACCGTTTGGTAGCGCTCTTTATCTTCTTCGTCGGGTTTACGTTTGATGTATTTGGGAAGTGGTGTTTCACCCAGTTTCTCCAGCTGAGCGCGGAAATCCTCTTCTGAACCTTCCCAGAGGAAGCGGATGGTACGTCCACGGCTGGTAGTATTATCAATAACTTCTGCCACCAGGTCTTCCTGGTCACCGAAATAGAGTTTGTTGCCTACACGAATCTTTCTTGCGGGATCAACGATCACGTCCCACAAACGGTTGGGCTTGTTTAATTCACGGAGCAGGAACACCTCGATCTTGGCGCCTGTTTTTTCTTTACGGCCATACATCCGGGCGGGGAACACTTTGGTATTGTTTACCACAAAGCAATCCTTGTCATCAAAATAGTCCATGATGTCGCGGAAATACTTGTTTTCAATTTCTCCTGTATGACGATGAACCACCATCATACGGGAATCTTCACGTCGTTTGGTGGGGGTTTGTGCAATCAGGTTTAAGGGAAGATCGAATCTGAATTGTGAAAGCTTCATGAGTGTTTGGGTTTAGTACGATAGTCTCATGACGCAAACCTGACGATATGCCGGTGCTGTTCCTTACCGGCCTTACGGCGCCGGGTCTGGTCAAAGCGACTGTTCAATACCGCCGGATATGCTCCTTTGGCGGCGGGCAAAATTACGGTTTTTTGCGCAAATTCCGGCATTTATCTCAATCCGGGCTCCGGTTCCGGGCACCCGGCATTTTTGCAGGTTAGCTTATTCATTCTGATCATTTTATGCTTTTATTGGATTTCGGCATCTTACATTTGTTAATCATAAAAAAGCCCCGGTAGAACCGGAATATCCGATTATGAAGCGACTAACCTTACTCCTCCTTTGTGCATTTTCTGTGCTTTTTATTCAGGCACAAACTGTTAAAAAAGAAAAGAAATACCCCAGTCTTTTGTGGGAAATCACCGGCAACGGCACTAAAAAACCTTCTTACCTGATTGGTACCATGCATGTCAGCAGCAAGATGGCATTCAACCTGCCGGATTCTTTTTACCTCGCTGTTAAAAGTGCACAGGTGGTGGCGCTGGAGACCAATCCTGAAACCTGGCAGGAGGATATGAATAAGTATGATCTCGATGGTGTAATGCGGGGTGGTTATAACAGGTGGGAAGGCTCCGTCTCCGGCCCGTCAGATTACCTGAACATAAAGACGCTTAAATTTTTCAAGTATGATGGTAAGCTCGAACGATCCATGTTCAGTAATCCATCGGCCATCAATAACCTGCTTTACCGGTCTTATGGAAATGAGTCGGCCGATTTTGAAGAGGATACCTACCTGGATATGTATATCTACCAATGTGGCAAAAAATGGGGCAAGAATGTGGCCGGGGTGGAAGATTACGGGGAAAGTATGCGGCTGATGATGGAAGCGTATAAAGATGCGGCGAAGGAAAAAAACCGGAAAGAACGGAGTTACGGGGATATGGATGAGGCCTATTCTGCGGATAAACTGCAGGAAGCTTATCGTAAAGGCGATCTGGACCTGTTGGATTCTATAAATACATATAATAGTGTTTCTGCGGCGTTTGATGAAAAATTTCTTTACCGGCGGAATGAAATCCAGGCTGAATCCATTGATTCAATTATAAAGTCCGGGAGTATTCTCTTTGTAGGTGTGGGAGCGGCCCACCTGCCGGGTGACCGGGGCGTGATTGAAATGCTTCGGGCAAAAGGGTATAAACTCCGTCCGGTGAAAATGGGCGAACGGGCCAGTAAGACCAAGGAGCAGGTGGATAAACTAAGGGTACCTGTAGTGTTTAAAACCATTGAATCGGAAGATGGATTTTATAAAGTCGATATCCCCGGTAAGTTTTATAAATATGGTGAGGACGGAGCGCTCGATCAGCAGCAATATGCCGATATGGCCAATGGCAGTTATTATATGGTAACCCGTGTAATGACCAATGCCTGGCTCTGGAATAATAACACGGAGGATGTGCTGAAAAAAGTGGACAGCCTTTTATATGAGAACATTCCTGGTAAGATTATTTCCAAAACGCCTGTCTTAAAAAACGGGTACAAAGGCTATGATATTGTAAACAGGACCCGCCGTGGAGACCTGCAACGGTATCATATTTTTGTCACCCCTTTTGAAGTGTTGTTTTTTAAAATGAGCGGGAACAGTGATTATGTGAAAGGGGGTGACGAGGCCCGGCGTTTTTTTGGCAGTATACAACTGAAAGAATATAAACCGGCCGGAGAGCCCGCTGGTAATTGGAAGAAGTTTTCTCCGGTTTATGGAGGCTTTGCCGTGGAGTTACCCCATCTGCCTTTTACCGGAAACGACGGAAGCTGGATTTATGATGCGGAAGATAAAAGCACTGCCACTCAATATCGTGTGATCCGTACTGATATTCACAATTATGGCTTTGCAGAGGAGGATACATTTGACCTGGCCCTGATGGAAGAGAGTTTTATGGCTTCTGAATTTATTGACAGTGCACTGCAAAGAAAGCAAACAAACTATAAAGGATATCCTGCACTGGAAGCCAGGTACCGTGATAAACAAGGGGGACTTTTTGATGTCCGTTACCTCATTCAGGGCCCTCATTATTATACACTGGTGGCCCATGGCAAGCAGGAGCAACCTGAATTCCAGCGATTCTTTCAGTCATTTGACATCAAACCCTTACAGTATAAAGCGGCATCGGTGCAGAAAGACACGGCGCTGTACTTCAGTGTACAGACACCTGTGTTTCCGGAGAATAAAAAAATTAAGCTGGATATCGGGTCGGAGGAGACAGCCGATGAAGAAGATGAGGAGACTGAAGCGCAGTTGCTGGAGAATGGCGCATACAGGGGCAAGCTGATTGAGAATGACACAACCGGGGAGAAAATACATGTGGCATTTTATAAATCATCCCGTTATCACTATTCAATGGACAGCAGCCGGCTCACCCGTGACCGTGGTTTCTTTTACCAGGATGATTCCACCTGGATCATCCGGAATTATAAGAAAACAACATTACCAGGTAACCGGAAAGTATGGGATATCCTGGTCTCCGATACCGGTAGCAGCAGGGCCATCTGGTTTAAGGCCTATTATAAAGACGGGGTGACCTTTACCCTGACTTCACTTACAGATACACTGACCCCGCCCAGTGATTTTGTGAGGCAGTTTTATGAAACATTTACACCAGCAGATACGCTCAACGGAATAAACCCTTTTGCCAAAAAATCAGCGCTTTTCTTCGGGGATCTGCGTAGCAAAGATTCCGTCATCCGAAAAAAAGCACTGAATACTATTTCGGAAATATACCTTGACTCTACTGATCTGCCGGAATTGAAGAGTGCAATCATGGCCTGTAACTGGGAACAGAAAAAGTACCTGAATACCAAAAAAGAACTGATTGGTAAGCTCGGCGAAATCAAAACCCGGGCTTCGGCGGATTATCTCCGGGAGCTCTATTATTCACTGGGTGATACAGTTCAACTGGTATACCCTGTGTTACGGGGGTTGTTATTGCACAGAAATGAGTACGCCTATGAATTATTCAGGACCATTATTGCCAGTGAACCACCAGTACTCGATTTCAGCGATGACTACGATTATTCATACAATTATGCCCGCACCATTTATTCAATCAACAGGGACTATGGAAATGGCGGGTATGGAGGCAGGGGTAATTTTCTCGATCGGTTGTCCGACACATTGGAACTGACTAAGAAAATACTTCCGGATCTGTTGCCACTGCTGAATCTTGAGGATTATAAATCACCAATAATGGATCTGCTGGGTGAAATGGTGGATAGTAATCTACTCCGGCCTTCCGATTATGTAATGTATTATAATAAATTTCTGCTCGAAGCCAAGCAGGAATTAAAAAAACAATCAATCGCAGAAAAGAAAGCAGCTATTCAAAAAGCAGAAGCCAGCAAGGAGGATAATAAAGGCCGTAACAACAGAGACGATGAAGAAGATGACGGGAATGACCTGCTGACCCAGTATGCCCAGCTGCTGATTCCGTTTTGGGACAGCCATCCTGCTGTTTCGCCACTGATCAGCCAGATGCTGGCTTCGAAGGATAAAAAGCTGAAGTACAATCTCCTGCTGCAACTAATGAAGAAAGGGCGGCCTTATCCGGATAGTCTGTTGCGTTATTTTGGCGGGCTGGATGATTACCGGTATGACCTGTATTCGGATCTGAAGGAAATGAAGAAGCTGGACAAGTTTCCTGCCATGTACAATAATCACCTGGACCTGGGTAAAAGTGCCCTGCTCAGAGAGAAATCGTATGACAAGCCCGATTCGTTGGTTTATGCGGACCGGATCAGCACTACGTATAAGGGCAAAAAGGGGTATATCTATTTCTTTAACTATAAAATGAAGAAAGATGATTTGAACTGGAAACTGGCTGTTGTGGGCCTGGTACCTGAAAACCCAAGGGAATTTGAATTTAAGGACTCTCTTCAGCTGATAACAAGTTATTTTGAAGGTCGAAAGATTCAACGCTGGGCGCGTGCTTATCAGTATGATTTCACCCGGTTTACGGATGAAAAAGCCAGCACCGGAGAAGCCATGAAAGTGCAGATGCAGAAAGAACTGAAAAAGATGATATATGAACGACGCGAAAGTGCGATGCGGTTTTATAACAATAACTACAACCGCGATTACGGGATGAATTTTAATGAGCCTGAATTTAAGCTCAGCCGGTGACGATTCCTTTTGGAATGGAGGAGATCAGTTTTTGCGTATAGGCAGAGCGGGGGTGCAGGTAGATTTCATCTGCGGCCCCGCTTTCTTCTATCCGGCCTTTATTCATCACCATGATCCGGTCGCTGATATACCGGACCACTGAAAGATCATGTGATATAAAAATCACGGTAAAGCCGAATTCTATTTTCAGGTCATTCAGCAGGTTCAGCACTTGTGCCTGTACACTTACATCCAGAGCCGATACGGATTCGTCACAAACGATAAAGGAAGGATTGAGGGCAAGGGCCCGGGCAATGACAATCCGTTGCCGTTGCCCGCCACTGAATTCATGCGGGTAACGGTTGAAGTGTTCCGGACGCAGGTTTACTTTTTCCAGTAACTCCACCACTTTATCTTTTCTTTGTTTGTCGGTTGCATGCAACTGATGCACTTTCATCGGCTCGGCAATAGCGGCCCCGATCGTCAGCCTTGGATTCAACGAAGAGTAGGGGTCCTGAAATATAATTTGTATTTCTTTCCGCAGTTCTTTCAGGCTTTCTTTTTTCCGGGCAGTCAGGTCCGTCTGATTATAAATGATTTTCCCTGCCGTTGGTTCGATCAGGCGGAGCAGCGCCCTGCCCAGTGTGGTCTTGCCGCAACCGCTTTCTCCAACAAGACCGAGTGTTTCTCCTTTATAAACCTCAAAACTAACCTCGTCGACTGCTTTGTTATAAAGCAGGGCTTTCCCCAGCATATTTTTCTTTACCGGAAACCAAACCGATAGCCTTTCTGCACTTAATAAAATTTCAGGTTTACTTTCTTTTACCAGAACAGGGGCGGATTTTACTGACTGAACCTGGGCAGGTTCCATGAAGTCGGCCACTACGGGAAGCCGTTGACCGCGTTGATGATTCACGGGCCGGCAAGCCAGCAGGGCTTTGGTATAGGGGTGAGCAGGCGTATGGAATAACTGTTCCGTCGTGCCTTGTTCCACGATGGCACCTTTATACATGACAGCGGCACGGTTGGCAATCTCTGCGACCACGCCTAAATCATGCGTGATGAAGATGACCCCCATTCCGGATGACTGCTGTAATTCTTTGATAAGTTCAAGAATGGTTTTCTGTACGGTTACATCCAGGGCAGTGGTGGGCTCA
>CAUJFR010000418.1 GCA_963169885.1 Bacteroidota bacterium | reverse complement strand
TTATCTTCAACTACGGCCAGGAAGGCGGCGACTGTAATACAGTTGACCTGCGTGCTGCTGCTGAAGGCGAAGATGGACCGAACAGGGTTGAACCTCCTCACCCCGCTCTCCGTAAGAACTAATTGATCCTACTTTTTGCTTATATATACCCTCCCGGATTTTTCCGGGAGGGTTCTTTTTGGGGCCTGGTAGCTAATCGGCTCAGTTACAGCTTTATATTAACCTTAACGTGCCGGTTTTGGCCAGCTATCTTTTTTACGTAAGTTTTGCCGTTAAACGTTAACTTTGCACTCCTTTATGATATACTCCGAAAACCGTGTCAGCAGCCGTAAAGGGCTATTTTCCATCATGGTAGCCGCGATGGCTGCATTGCTGCTACTCACCAGTTGTGGTAAAAGTATGACCAAGCTGCTGAAGAATCCGGATCCCGCTTACAAGCTCCGGATGGCTGAACAGTTCTTTGTAAAAAAGCAATATGTAAAAGCCCAGCAGGTGTATGAGGATATCATGCCTTATTATAAAACAACTCCCGAATTCCAGGATATCTATTATAAGTATGCCTACTGCGCTTATAACCTCGAGGATTATATGAATGCGGAGAACCTGTTTAAGAGTTTTCTGGAGATCTTTCCGAATAGCCCCAAGGCAGAAGAAATGGACTATATGCGGGCTTATTCGTTTTATAAGCAATCGCCGAAAGCCGAACTGGACCAGACCAATACAATAAGAGCCATGGGGATGCTGCAGACCTTTATCAATACGCACCCGGGATCGGCACGGAATAAAGAGGCCAATGATATCATTGATCTTTGCCGGGCAAAACTCGAGATAAAGGATTTTAAAAGCGCCCAGTTATACTATGACCTCGGACAGTTCAGGGCCGCCGGTGTGGCCTTCAGCGCCTTGCTAAATGATTACCCGGAGTCAATGAAAGGCGATGAGTATAAACTGATGATCATTAAGTCGTATTATAAGTACGCCGAAATGAGCGTGGAGGAAAAGAAAACAGAGCGTTTTGAACAGGTAATCAGTCAGTGTTATGAGTTTACGGACAGATTTCCTGACAGTAAGCTGAAGCCGGAAGCCGATAATTACTTAAATTTATCACAGTCAAATATTAAAAATCTGAATAATGAGCAAATTAAGACGCCAGCTTAGCGCAGGTATCACCAACAATGTGGAAACCCGCAATCTTGATGACATCAAAGCCAAGACCGGCAATCTCTATGAATCTATTGCCATTATTGGTAAAAGATCCAGCCAGATCAATATCTCGCTGAAAGAAGAATTGCATAACAAACTCGAAGAGTTTGCCAGCCATACCGACAGCCTGGAAGAGATTCACGAAAACAAAGAACAGATCGAGATCTCCCGTGCGTATGAAAGAATGCCGAATCCGGCCCTGCTGGCAACCCAGGAATTCATGGACGACAAAGTGTATTTCCGGAAAGGAGAAGATGAGCTGTTCAGCTGATCTTATAAAAAGAATAGAAAAGAGGCCGTCTCATTTGAGACGGCCTCTTTTTTTAGGATTTCTGCCATCCGATAGGCGTGTATTTTAAACAAGCAGATAAATTCTTATACTATGTGTTTCCTATGTTACTATGTTTCTATGTGATAAAACAGCGGCGAAGCCGCCTTTTTATTTAACAGCTATTTACCGCCCCTGTTATGTCCTTTTCTCAGGAAATGGTACTTTTGATCAGCTATGCTGAAAGGAAAGAAAATCATGTTGGGTATTACAGGCAGTATCGCCGCTTATAAAGCGGTGCTGCTGGTACGCGAACTGGTCAAAGCCGGGGCTGAAGTGCGGGTGATCATGACCCCTTCAGCAGCAGATTTTGTAACCCCGTTGACCCTCTCCACACTTAGCCGGAACCCCGTTCTTACTGAATTATTTGATGAACAAAGCTGGTCCAATCATGTGATGCTGGGCCGTTGGGCCGATGTTTTCCTGATTGCCCCATTAAGTTGTAATACACTGTCAAAAATGGCCAATGGCAACTGTGATAACCTGCTCATGGCCGTCTATCTTTCTGCTACCTGTCCGGTGGTGGTTGCGCCTGCCATGGACGAAGATATGTGGCAGCATCCCTCTACCTGCGTCAATATAAAACGGCTGGAAGAATTTGGAAACCGGATCATTCCGGTCGGAAACGGTGCACTGGCCAGTGGCCTTTCCGGGGAAGGCCGGATGGCAGAACCGGCTGAAATAATCAGCTACCTGGAAGAGCAGGTTTTTTCTTCCGGAGTTTTATCTGGTAAAAAAGTCCTGGTTACCGCAGGACCCACATACGAACCCATTGACCCGGTTCGTTTTATAGGAAATCATTCCTCCGGAAAAATGGGAATAGCCCTTGCCCGTGAAATGCAAAGCAGGGGAGCAGAAGTAACCCTGGTACTCGGACCTGTGACCGGTGAACCGGCATTACAGGGTATCCGTATTATTTCGGTGATGACGGCCGCACAGATGTATGACGCTTGTATGCAGGAGTTTCCGGATGCAACGATCGCGGTAATGGCGGCGGCAGTGGCTGATTATACACCGGCGCAGACTGCCGCGGAGAAGATCAAGAAAACCGGTGAAACACTTCCCCTGGAGCTGAAGAAAACGAGGGATATATTGAAAAGCCTCGGGGAAATAAAAAGAACAGACCAGGTATTGGTGGGCTTTGCCCTAGAAACAAATGACGAAAAGAAACATGCACTGGCCAAACTGGAAAATAAGAACGCGGATATGATTGTACTGAATTCATTGAACGATACAGGAGCCGGTTTTGGAAAAGATACCAATAAAGTAACCATGTTTACCCGTGACGGTAAGGAATTTCCTTTCGGCACCAAACCCAAGCAGGCGGTAGCTGCTGATATAACAGACACTATAATCCAATTGTACTATGCATAAGCGTTTTCTGATTGCCTTTTCTCTTTTTATACTCGCTGAATCCGTATCCGCCCAGGAGATTCAGGCAAGGCTGACGGTGATTGCCAGTAAAGTAAGCACGCAGATCGACCGCAAGATTTTCAATACCCTGCAGACAGGACTGACCAATTTTCTGAATGCCCGGAAGTGGACCAATGATGTATTTCAACCCTCCGAAAAAATCCAATGCAGCTTCCTGATCACCATTGAAAAGGACCTGGGCAATAATGTCTTTGAAGGACAGATGACCGTGCAGGCGGCCCGCCCGGCTTATAACACCACATATGATTGTCCTTTACTGAATTTTCAGGATGATAATATCATCTTCAAGTATCAGGAATTTCAACCCATTGAATTCAATGAAAACCGGGTACAGGGGAATGATCCACTGGTTGGCAACCTGACAGCCGTCCTGGCTTATTATGTCAACATTATCCTGGGATTTGATTATGATTCGTATTCGCTAAGGGGCGGGGATCTTTACTTTCAAAAAGCCTGGAATATTGTCAATAATGCACCGGAGGGTCGTGAGATCACCGGCTGGAAATCCTTTGAAAGTCTGCGTAACCGGTACTGGCTG
>CAUJFR010000417.1 GCA_963169885.1 Bacteroidota bacterium | reverse complement strand
AGGTCCCACAGTACTCATACATCACATTTTTGATTATTAAATTATTTCTGGGTCAAAACTATTCCATTTTCAAAAGCACTACATCATCAGAATTTGATCAGGTGTTTATTATCGGGATCGGTCAGTTTAACTTTACAAGGTCAAAGGTTGCTGTGTCTGCAACCGGCAAGATGTTCAATTGTTGCACAATTGCATCTTGGTCCCTATGCCTCCGGAGTCGGCGGGACTATTGTAAAAGACTGTTGAAAGGGTATAGCGGCAAAAAACAGTGCTTGTCTTTTGCCGGAGATAATGTGAAAATGAATCGTGATGAGTGAGCATAAAATTCCTTCCTGGATTTCCTTTCGGGTTAAGCCCGAAGAATATTATAAAATACATGGATTATTTTCCAAATCCACGCATAGAAAACTAAGCGAGTATGCAAGGAATGTGCTGCTGCAAAAGCCTGTAACTATTAAAGTCAGAAATGAATCCGCCGATCAGTTTTTACATGAAATGATCGGGCTGAAAAAAGAACTGAATGCTATCGGCAATAACTACAACCAGGCTGTTAAAAAACTCCACACATTAAATCAGTTCAGTGAGGTAAAATGCTGGCTGAATTCACATGAACCGACTCATCAGAATTTTCAGCAATTGACAGAAAGAATATTTCAGAAACTTAATGAAATCTACCGGCAATGGTCGTCCGAATAACCAGCCCGCATAGTCTGCAAAGGGCGCTTAATTACAATGAGAAGAAATGCCAGAAGGAGCAGGCTAAATGCATCCATGCCGGTAATTACCTGTTACAGCCGGAACAAATGAACTACCACCAGAAAATGGAACGGATGCAGGACCTGATTGCAAGAAATGAAAGGGCAAAAAAATCCAATACACTCCATATCTCCTTAAACTTCGACCCATCCGAGAAATTTTCGGGGTGCAAACTCACACAGATCGCAACGGCCTATATGGAAAAAATCGGCTTCGGGTCACAACCTTACCTGGTCTATGAACACCACGATGCCGGTCATCCCCATATCCATATCCTGACCACCAGTATCCAGCCGAATGGAAAGCGTATTGATACTTATAATATCGGCCGTAACCAATCCGAGAAGGCAAGAAAAGAATTAGAGAAAAGTTTTGGTTTGATCCCGGCGCAGGGCAAACAGCCCGTGCAGGCCGCAGGCATCCGGCCCGTTGATGTTCAGAAAGTGTATTACGGCAAATCCGAGACCCGCCGTTCGATTACCAATGTCCTGGATGCGGTGATCAATCATTTTAAATACACTTCGCTGGCAGAACTGAACGCCATTCTCCGGCAGTATAACGTGGAGGCCGACCGGGGCAGGGAGACAGGGATCGTATATAAATCCGGGGGTCTTTTTTACCGGTTGCTGGACGGCCATGGTAATAAGATAGGGGTACCTATCAAAGCCAGCCTGATTCACAGCAAGCCCACTTTGAAAAATTTGGAGAAAAAATTCATGGAAAATGAGACCCTGCGGCAACCTGATAAAAAAAGGTTGAAGACCAGCATTGACTGGGTGCTGGCCAAGTCTCCGGGCAGCCTGGAAGCAATGATCAATGCCCTGAAAAAAGAAGGGGTCCAGGCAGTCCTGCGGGAGAATAAGCAGGGGCTGGTCTATGGGATCACTTTTATTGACTTTCGGACCAAGGCCGTATTTAATGGCAGCGATATAGGAAAAGCCTACAGTATCGCTGGTATCCGGACTTCGATGGAGTCGGGGCAAAATGGCTCGGTAAAAGCCCAAAAAACCGCCCCTGAAACCGCCCAGACAAAGGGATTCGGGGAAAGCAAAGAGCCCTCTCAAACTACCGGGTCGCAACCCTCCCAGGACGGCCTGCTCAAAGAACTGCTGGAGCATGAAAAGAACCTGAACCGGGTTCCTTCCGAACTACTGAAGAAAAAGAAGAAAAAACGCAATCCTAACCCTAAATAAGTTCCTATGTCATCCGGAACCGGCGAAAATGAAGCGGGCCTCAGGAAAATCCTGGACTTTACGCGGCTGGGAGCCATTTTGGTTCTGCTCCTGCACTGTTATTTTTACTGCTATGGGGCTTTTGAGCGCTGGGGGCTCACTACTCCCTGGGGCGACCAGTTCCTCCAAAATATTGCCCTTACGGGGCTCTACAGCACGGTTCTGAAATCTAAGTTGATTGCCCTCGGACTGCTGGGGATTTCCCTGCTTGGTGCCAGGGGTAAAAAATCCGAGAATATCAACCCCCGATCCATCCTGATTTACCTGATTTTGGGGTTAAGTCTTTACTTCTTTAGCACCCTAATATTGGGTTTTCAGGGCCCGGTGGAACAACTGGCAATTGGGTATATGACCTTGGCCGGAACAGGGTTTCTTTTAGTGCTGGCGGGAGGTAACCTGCTTAGCCGTTATATCAGGGTAAGTTTGGGAAAGGATATTTTCAACGAATTAAATGAAACATTCCCCCAGGAAGAGCGGTTGCTGGAAAATGAATATTCGATCAACCTACCTGCACAATATAACCTGAGGGGTAAGGTCCGCAAAAGCTGGATCAATATCATTAATCCTTTCCGGGGGCTACTCGTTTGCGGCTCCCCCGGAGCTGGTAAATCCTACTTTGTGATTCAGCATATCATCAGGCAACATATCCGGAAAGGGTTTACCATGCTGGTCTATGATTTTAAATACGACGACCTGACCAAAATCGCCTACAATACGTTGCTGAAGAACAAGAGCAGTTATAAAGTAGAACCAAAATTTTATACAATCAATTTCGATGATCTTTCCAGGAGTCACCGCTGTAATCCGCTGGATGCTTCCACCATGTTCGATATTACGGATGCCACCGAAGCTTCCCGTTCAATTATGATGGGCCTGAACCGGGACTGGATCACCAAACAAGGTGACTTTTTTGTAGAGTCACCGATCAACTTTTTGACGGCAATTATCTGGTTCCTGAAAAAATACCAGGGTGGGAAATACCTGACGCTTCCCCATGTGATTGAACTGATGCAGGTGGACTATGAAAAACTCTTTTCAGTTCTTCGGACTGAACCAGAAATTGAAGTGCTG
>CAUJFR010000416.1 GCA_963169885.1 Bacteroidota bacterium | reverse complement strand
AACCATTTGTCTTACGGTTTCTTCACTTACGGCCCCGGCAGATTGCAGGGTTTCGGGTGCTACGCCCAGTAAGCCGGTCTTCACTTCATTGGCATAACTGACGATGCCTCCTTTAAAATAAGCGGATGAACCGGGTATGGAGGTGATCAGTTGTGCGATATGTCCGCCAGTACAACTTTCAGCAGTGCCCAGGGTCTGCCCTTTTGCTTTCAGGATCCTGCCTACCACTACTTCCAGGCCTTCATCGGTATCGGTAACCAGGAAATCCCTTACTTCTTCAAGCAAGCGGTCAAATACCGGGTTGAGTATGGCTTCCACTTCCTCCCGGGTATTGCCTTTTGCAGTCAACCGGAGTTTGACCATGCCATAATTCGGCAGGTAGGCCATTTTAACGGACTCCGGCAGACTGGCTTCAAAATCCATCAGCATTTCGGCCAGCATAGATTCGCCTTGTCCGGCCGTAAAGGCTGTCCGGTGCAGGATCACCGGCATGGTGAATTCCTTCATCAGCCGGGGGATGACCTGGTCGGTGATCAGTCCTTTCATTTCGTGAGGTACACCGGGAAGGGAGATAAAGATGGTCGAGGCCCCCCCACCCCCCAAAGGGGGACTTTGAGCTGCTGGTTTTGTAAACCACATACCCGGTGCTGTTCCCCTTGCATTATGCAACACCATACATACATCCGGCACTTCGGCCTGTTTCAGGTTGCGTTCGAGGAGGGCACCCGGACGGCGATATACATTTTCAAACAGGTTTTTCACATGGGCTTTCACGTCTTCATTCACCACCAATTTGCCCCCGAAATATTGGCAGAGCAAGGGTTTAGTGATATCATCTGCAGTGGGTCCGAGTCCGCCGGTTATAATAACAATATTTGATACCGTTCCTTCTTCGTCCAGGGCTTTCCAGATATCTTCATACACATCGCCCACGGCTACGCGGCGGCGTACCCAAACCCCGATCTTATTCAGTTCCTGGGCTATAAAAGCGGAATTGGTATCGATGGTCTGACCGATCAGGAGCTCATCGCCGATGGTGATGATGGAGGCATTGATAGTGGCTGCACTCATTTAAGAAAGTATTAGCGGGAAATGAATTAATTTGACGGCGAAGTTATAACCATAAATGATGAAAAAAGTTTTCCTGTTTCTGACCCTGTTATCCGTCTGCAACCTGCTGTCTGCCCAGACCGTTTCGGAAAAGATCCGGAAATCCTTTCAGCGCTTTATGTCCGACAGTCAAATGAAGCATGCGGCGGTCTCTTTGTATGTGATCGATGCAAAAACCGGACAACCTGTCTTTGATGTCAATTCGCAAATGGGATTGGCGCCGGCTTCCACGCAGAAGATTATTACGAGTGTGACGGCTTTTGAGTTGTTGGGAAAAAACTACCGTTATAAAACCAGTTTTGGATTAATAACTGAACATGGAGTAACGCAAACAATATGCATAAAACCATCCGGTGATCCTACGCTGGGTAGTAACCGATATACCCAGACCTCCTTTGGCCGTGTTTTTGACAGGTGTTATGAACAGCTGTCCAGGAACGGTTATAAAGGAGGACTGATTAGTTTTTTAATTGATAGTACCGGATTTGAAACAAATTTCATTCCGGACGGATGGGTCTGGCAGGATATCGGAAATTATTATGGTGCAGGTTCGGGACCCATCAACTGGCGGGAAAATCAATTTGATGTTTCGCTGAAATCAGGAGATGTGCCGGGGTCGAAAACGGAAATAATATCATTTAACGGAAGCAAGGAAAGAATTGGAATGTTTATTAATGAAGTGAAAACGGCCGCAAAGGGTACGGGTGATAATGCTTATATCTATTTGCCTTTGAGTAACGGGGAATACAGGATTCGGGGAACCATTCCTGCCGGAGAATCCAATTTCAGTATCAGCGGATCAATTTACAGCGGGACCGAATACCTGGTGACTGATTTTGGTAAACAGATTACTCAGAAAATCAAAGGGAATTATTCTGCTAATACCCAGTTTGTTTACCGGAAAATACCGGATTCTGCACGGATGGTTTATACACATGAATCGCCTTCTCTCGATTCTATCATTTACTGGTTTAATAAGAAAAGCATTAATCTGTATGGAGAGGCCCTGCTGAAAACCATTGCGTTAGAAAAACAAGGTTATGCGTCCACTGACAGTGGCGTGGTGATATTACGCCGTTTCTGGAAAGGAAAAGGCCTCGATCCCGAAGAACTGAATATGTATGACGGCTCTGGTCTGTCGCCCCTCAACCGGGTCACCACTCATGCTCAGGTGGAGATTTTAAAATATGCCAAAGAGAGAAACTGGTTTCCGGCTTTCTATGATGCCTTGCCAGAATTCAATGGGATGAAAATGAAAAGCGGCACCATCAGTGATGTAAAAGGCTATTGCGGCTATCATAAGGCCAAAGACGGCCGGGAGTATATCTTTTCTTTCCTTATCAACAATTACAGTGGTAAGACAGGACCGGTGGTGAGTAAGATGTTTAAGGTGCTGGATGAACTGAAATAAGTTATAAGTTGTAAGTGGTAAGTTGTAAGTGTGGGATGTTTGTTGGGGGATTGGACAGTTCCACCCTTAGGATATTTTTATTTTCATCAAAAAGACCTACATTTAATAAGCTCTCCATACTTATAACTTACCACTTACAACTTATAACTCCCCCATGAGTCAGCACTACAGTAACCACACCCGTTATGTCCCCTTATGGCATTTTTTTACCAGTATAATTATTCTGGCTATTTTGGGAGGATCTGTTGTCAATCTGTTGCACGCCGATGCGGCCACGCATTACAGTGCGGCATTGCTCCTCCTGGTTGCCATTGTACTGGTGATGTTATTTGTTTATGCCCGGTTGTTTGCATTGAAAGCCCAGGATCGTGCAATAAGGGCCGAGGAGAATCTCCGTCATTTTGTATTGACCGGAAAACTGCTGGACAAAAAACTGCGCACCAGTCAGGTAGTCGCCCTGCGCTTTGCTTCGGATGAAGAATTTGTGGCCTTGGCACAAAAAGCCGCTGCTGAGAATATGCCTCCCAAACAAATCAAAAAGGCTGTAAAGCAGTGGAAGGCGGATTATCACAGAGTCTGATCCTTCGATACGTCCCGCTCAGATATTTTCTCCAGCCCTGTAAACTAACTTTTGCGGGACTACTCAGGATGACACGATCATCCCATTTATTATTAAGAAAAGCAAAATCCGGTTTTTTAGATTCAACCTACTAAGAGGGGCTGTTTACTACTAACTCCCGACTACTAACTACTAACTAGTTCTGTAGGGGCTGTTTCCTGACAACTAACAACTAACACCGAACAGCTACTTCAAAACCAGAACCGCATCCCGATAAACCACGGAGTGGCAATACCGGCCGCCCAGATCAGGAAGATCAGTAATTTGCCGGTGATGGAAACGTCCTGGATCAGGTGCCGGTGTAACAGGCTTTGGATCGTGGACATGATCTTTTCTTCTTTTTCACAAAATGTATAGGGCGGGGCAGGGGGTACCTCTTTAAAAGAGGCATGTTCTGCAATCAGGATATTCCGGATCTTCCAGTAATCCTCATCCGGCAGGTCTTCGTATTCGGTATCCGCATTAATACCGGCCTCTTCGATTTTCTTTTCTATGGAGCCCAGTTTGGAATCCCCAAACGTACGAAGCAGGATCATAACCGGGAAGAACAGCAGCAGGAAATACATCTTGTTACCGGAAGTATCGTACATACTCCAGGCAAACCAGGCCAGGAAGCCGATTGACAAGAATATAAAAATTTTACTCCAGATACTCTCTTCGTCCAGGAATACGCGGTTCAGTAATTGCCCTCCATCCAGCGGATAGATTGGCAGCAGGTTAATCAGGTTGAGCAGGATAAATAGTTTAGCCACCTGTTCCAGGTCAAGTCCGAAAGGGCTGAGAACCGGGTTAGCCTGTGACAGATAAAAACAGCCGATTCCGATTAAAATACCCGGGAGAGGTCCGGCCAGCAGAATAATCGCCGACTGAAGCTGAGATACTTCTCTTTTAGTACCGGAGACATATGCACCAAGCAACGGGATAAAAAAGATACCCAGTTCATTATACCTGAAAAATTTCATGGCGATAAAATGCCCCATTTCGTGGATCAGTACAATTGCCGTAATCAACAATAGTATTTTGTAACTGGGAAATATATAGTAACCAAGCAGCAGGTAAATGGCCAGGCTCGTGATGGACTTCAGCCAGACCTGTTGTTTTTCTTCCTCCGGCTGGTACTTTGGCGGATAGGTGATCGCGGCTTCTTCTACCGACGGAAGCAGAGGCGGTTCCTGCTCTTCATTGAATAAGGTGGGCTCCATCCGATAAATTTAGGGAAAATAAGCTTGCAGCTTTTCTTGTAATTGTTTTGGCATGACGGTTTTTTTCATGGTGCCCGCTTCCACGAAATAAAGGGTGATTTTGGCTGTGGCCAGGTGTTCCTCTTTTTCATTAAATACGTCATGGTGGAATTCGATCTTGTGTTGCAGGGGCATTTCCTTCAGTGTGGTTCGGATGTTCAGCAGATCGTCGTAGCGTGCCGGCCGGATGTACCGGCAATGCACATCCACCACTGGCATAATCACGCCCATTTTCTCCATATCCGCGTAGGTAAAACCCAGTTCCCGGATCGATTCTGTCCGGGCGGATTCGAAATAAGGAAAGAAGTTACTATGGTATACGACACCCATCTGATCCGTTTCAGCATACCGTACCCGGATCTTCGTTTCGGATATAAACATGCTGCGAAACTACCACTATTTCCTTTCCATTGTGAGCCAGGTTCCGTTCCTGTATGATATTTGCACCTTATCGGGTCTGTTTTTTTACAGGGTTATTAAGCGTTATTACAAAAAAATAACCTTTATCAGTAATAAAATGTTAAAGCCTGCACAATTGCTGACTTATCCACACCTGTTTGGAATGATGTTTGGTCTCCCTTGAAATAATTTGAATATTCGCAACGTTAAACCTCCACCGGTTAAAGGACAAATCAATGAAGTACTTCAGTTTCCCTGCACTAGCCATCTTATTCAGTCTGTCCGTTTTCTCCCAGCAGACCCGTTTTTATTCAGATCCCGATGAGAAATTCAAAGAAGCCAAGGAATATTTTCAGAAAGAGAAATACAGCCTGGCCTATCCTTTGTTCCGGGAACTGCGCCAATCGGTGAAAGAAACCGATAAAGCCAATACGGCCATTACGGTTCAGGAGATCCTTTATTATACGATTGTCTGTGGTCTCAAGCAAGGCGAAGGTCGTTCAGAAGACGAGGCCCTGGAGTATATTGAAGTGGAAAAAAATGATGCCCGGGTACAGATGATGAATTTTCACCTGGCAGAATTTTATTACCGCAATGAAAATTTCGGGGAGGCGGCCAATCGTTTTGAGCAGACCAATATTGCCAATCTGAGTAACCGGGAGATTGCGGATATGAAATTTCACCAGGGATATGCCTATTTTACCCTGCAACGGTTTCCGGCTGCCAAGCCCCTTTTCAATACTATCCGGCAGGAGCGGGATGATCCCAATTATCTGGCGGCAAATTATTATTACGGTTTCCTTGCCTTTAAAGACGGGCAGTACCGGGATGCGTTGGAAGCGTTCCGGGTGGTGGAAAATGAAAAAGAATACGCTACTGTAGTACCTTATTATATTGCCCAGATCTATTATGTGCAGGGTAAAAAAGAAGAGGCCATTACCTATATCCAGAATAAACTGCAATCCGGCAGTAATACCCAATATTACGATCTGGAATTAAAACAGATGCTGGGTCATGCTTATTTCGAAAAGAAGGAATACGCGAAAGCCCTTCCTTACCTCGCTGATTTTGTCAGCCGTTCAAAGAAGGTCCGTCGTGAAGACCTGTATGAACTTTCCTATAGTTATTATCAGGCCAACCAGCTTTCTAAAGCCATTGACGGATTTAAGCAGTTAAGTGGCAAGGATGATTCATTGAGTCAGCATTCTATGTACCTGTTAGGGGATGCATATCTCAAAACCGGACAAAAGTCCAATGCCCGGAATGCCTTTCTCTTCTGTTCATCCAATAGCAGTAATCTTCAGCAAAAAGAGATTTCCAAGTATCAATATGCCAAACTCTCTTATGAACTCGGTTACCAGGACGAAGCCCTGAACAGTCTGAGTTCTTTTCTGGCGGATTATCCCAATTCTTCTTATACCGCCGAAGCCAAGGAATTGCTGGTGGATGTGCTGGCCAATACCAATAATTACAAAGATGCGCAGACCTTGTTGGAAAGTCTGGTCAAACCATCGGAGAATGCCAAACGGCTTTATCCCCGGATCCTTTATGGGCGTTCTACTGAATTGATCAATGATGGCCGGCTGGACGAAGCCAATGCCATGCTGGATAAAGCCCTGAAAGATCCCTACAATGGTTCAGTATTACCCTTACTTAATTTCTGGAAAGGGGAGCTGGCTTACCGGGACAATAATATTGATGATGCGATAAAGTATTACAATGCGTATGTAAGCGGAGGTTCACCCACCAGTGGAGAAGCCAATGCCATGAATGCCCGGTATAACCTGGGTTATTGTTACCTCCGCAAGGAGAACTACCCGGTGGCACAAACTTTCTTTGAGCCATTGGGAAAAAATCCTTCCTTGAGTTCTTCATCATTTGTACAGGATGCTTACCTGCGGACCGGAGATTGCTATTTTATGCAAAAGGAATACAGCAAAGCCAAAACCGTGTATGATAATGTTGTGCGGTTTTCCTGGCCGGCAGAAGACTATGCCACTTTTCAGAATGCCTTGCTGGCAGGGGTGAAAAGCTCTTCAGACAAGATTTCCCTGTTGAATACCATGATGCGCAAATTCCCTGCTTCTTCACTCGTGACTGATGCCAATATGGAAGTGGCCAATACTTATATGGGGGATGAGCGTTTCCGCGAAGCCGTACCTTACCTGGGCAACGTGATCAAAAACAGTAGCAATGCCAGTCTGATTCCGCAGGCCTACCTGAAACTGGGAACCTCTTATTACAATATTGATAATAATACCGAAGCGCTGAAACAATTTAAGACCCTGGTGGAAAAATATCCCAATTCACCTGAAGCTGAGGATGCACTGGATAATGTAAAGACGATCTATGTGGAAGATGGCAAGCCCGGGGAGTATGCCAACTTCATGCGGCAGGCCGGTCGTCCACTGAGTGTAAGTACGGAAGATTCACTTACCTATGCTGCGGCAGAAAAGCAATATGATGACCAAAAAATCAATGAAGCCCTGAATAGTTTTAATGGGTACCTGCAGCAGTTTCCCAATGGTGCTTATGCGCTGGATGCCAATTTTAACCGGGCGGAGATTTATTATACCCGTAAAGACTGGAACAATGCGTTGATTGGCTATGATGCAGTGGCCGTCACTGCACCTAATAAGTTTGCCGAGAGAGCTGTATTGACGGCTGCCCGGATCAATTTCTTTGAATTAAAAAGCTATGCAAAGGCAGAGACCTATTATGCACAACTGAAACAAATCACCGCCAGCCAGGAGAACAAACTGGAAGCCATGCGCGGCTTACTCCGTTGCCAGTATCAGCTGGAGAAATGGACCGAAGCCATGGATAATGCGAAGGAACTCACGGCCGCCAAGGGCAGCAGTGCCGATGATAAATCCCTCGCCACAATGGCTATTGCCAAGTCCTACCAGGTAGCCGGCGATTATGGAAATGCAATCGCGAATTTCAAAACGGTGGTGCAGATTAATAAAGCGGCGCTGGCTGCTGAAGCCAGGTATGAAACGGCGGCTTGTTTTTTACAGCTGAATAAGCTGGGGGATGCGGAGAAATCGGCCTTTGAAACAATCAATAAATCGGGGTCCTATGATTATTGGGTAACCAAGGCCTATATCCTGCTCGGCGATGTATACTACCGGCAGAAGGACTACTTCAATGCAAAAGCCACTTTCCAGAGTATCGTGGACAATACCCTGAATAACGAATTAAAATCTGAAGCACAGGCCAAGCTGACCAAAGTGCTGGATGATGAAGCACAGTCAAGCAAAGTGGGGAATTAATTAACCGAATTGAAAACAGCGATCAACATGAAACAAGCAGCTATAATAATATTATTATCCGGACTGGGGCTTATTTGCATGGACGCCTCCGCTCAGAAAGATACAACTGGCAAAGGAGGTGTTACCATTGTATCCAGTTTTAAACCTGTATTGCGGGAAGCCGCCAAAATCAATTTCAATGCCACCCCACCGGCACCGGATACCAGCAAGGCCCGGCTGAATTATGAGATACCGAATCAGAACCTGGCGTTTGCCTATCAGCCCGGTTCATTGAAGCCACTGGCTATGAATATTGATTCCACGGTGAAGTTTGATAACAGCAGTTTTATTAAAGCCGGTTTTGGAAGTCTACGTACGCCTTTTGTTCAGGTTGGCATCACCCTGGGAGATGGGGAGACGGCCGGTCTGAATATCCTCGCCAAGCATATTGCTTCCGAAAGTAAAAGGGATTATCAGAAATTCAGTACCACCAATATCGGTTTGACCGGCTATTTCAAATCCGGAAATAACCTGCAGTGGGATGCAGGACTGGGCATGAAGCGTGATCGTACCTACAAATATGGATACCTGCCATCGACCCTGGTATTGTCCGTGGATTCACTCAAACAGAGTTTTCAGACCATCAGCGGCCGGGTTGCTTTTCACAATATCAACAAGACTGATTTTGGGCTGACTTATGCTCCTGAATTGAAGATTGACGTATTTTCTGATAATAATAAAAACAGTGAAAGCAATACCGTGCTGAATGCGCCATTGCAAAAGACCATAGGTAAGAACTTTGCGGTGAATCTCGGAATCACTTTTGATCTGACCCGCTATTCACCCGATAATAAGTCGGCTATTAATAATACCATGTATTTTATTTCTCCTTCGGTATTGTATAAATCCGCCCAGTTCAATGTGCAGGCCGGTATACGTCCGACCTGGGATAATGGCAAGTTCAA
>CAUJFR010000415.1 GCA_963169885.1 Bacteroidota bacterium | reverse complement strand
CGCACTTACCCCAACTGGTTGGCTTCTGAAGCAGCCAGGGGTAATGAGTTCAATGCCTGGAGCAGTGGCAATCAGCCGGAACATGAAACTATTCTCCCCTTTACCAGATTGATGGGAGGCCCGATGGATTATACCCCGGGTATCTTCAAAATAAAAATGAGTTATTACAATCCGGAAAAAACAGAGCAGGTACATACTACACTGACCAAACAGCTGGCCCTGTATGTAACCATGTATAGTCCGCTGCAAATGGCAGCTGACCTGCCGGAAAATTATGAAGCCCGGATGGATGCGTTCCAGTTTATCAAAGACGTGGCGGTGGATTGGGATGATTCAAAGATCCTGGATGCCGAGCCCGGCGATTATGTGATCATTGCCCGTAAGGCCAAAGGAAAGAACGACTGGTTCATGGGCGCCATTACCGATGAGAACGCCCGAAATTTCACACAGTCATTATCCTTCCTTGATGCGGATAAAAAATACGTGGCTACGATCTACCGCGATGCCGATAATGCCCATTGGAAGGATAATCCGGCAGCGTATGTGATCGAAAAATTCCTCGTGGATGCCAAAACGATGTTGAAATTAAAATTGGCCCCGGGTGGCGGAACTGCCGTAAGTTTGATGCCGGCAAAAGCCGAAGAAGTCAAATTATATAAAAAATATAAGTAATGACAGACGAGCAAATTAATATACTTGGGCTTTCTGCCGGGGCAGTAACCGCTCTTACCTTTTTACCACAAGTGATTAAAACCTGGAAGGAAAAATCCGCAAAGGATATTTCCCTCTATATGTTTCTCATTACCTTTGTCAATGAAATTATGTGGCTGGTATGGGGTTTATTGATCAATAATATGGTGGTGATCCTGACCAATGCCGTGATGCTGGTGATGTCCGGCATTATGATCGGTCTGAAACTAAAATATAACCATAAGTAATCTATGGCGGTAAATACGATCATCTGGGATCTCGGCGGAGTATTGGTGGACTGGAATCCGAATTATGTTTTTCACGATACGTATTTTGATACGCCTGAGAAAAGGACTTACTTCTTTGAACATATCTGCACCCATGACTGGAACGAGCAGCAGGATGCCGGCCGTTCGATTGTGGAAGCCACGCAGGAACTGGTGGCTCAGTTTCCCGAATGGGAAAAAGAGATCCGGGATTATTATGGCCGCTGGACCGATATGCTGAATGGACCCCTGCACGGAACCGTTTCCATTTTCCGTGAGCTGATCGATAGTGGTAAATACAAACATTACGCGCTCACCAACTGGCAGGCCGATCTGTTCAATATCGCGCTGGTACGTTATAACTTCCTGCATTGGTTTGACGGACGCGTGGTCAGTGGCGTGGAGAAAGTCCGCAAACCCTTTCCTGCATTTTATCAGCGTTTGCTGGATCGCTACCAGGTGGCGCCTGCAAACGCTGTATTTATAGATGATAATTTACGGAATGTGAAAGCAGCGGAGGAAATAGGTATAAAGAGTATTCATTTCCACCATCCTGATCAGCTGCGGGTTGAATTACAGCAATTATCCCTTATTTAACCGGCATATTATGTATATAGCAATTGGCATTGTGGTTGTGCTGTTACTGGTCATCATTGGCCTGTACAATAGTCTTATTGTAAAGAAGAACGCCGTGGACAATGCTTATTTCTCCATGGATGTCATGCTTAAAAAAAGGCATGACCTGATCCCTCAGCTCCTGGATACAGTGAAAGGCTATATGCAGCATGAAAAGGAATTGCTCAGCAGCCTGACGCATTTACGGCAGCAAATGGACCTTCCCCAATTGCCGGTGAATGATAAAATCAAGCTGGAAAATCAGTTGCAGTCCCTATTACAACAGGTCCGCGTACAGGTAGAGAACTACCCGGACCTGAAAGCCAGTTCCAATTTCCTGAAACTGCAGGGGGCGATCAATGAAACCGAAGAGCAGCTGGCTGCTTCCCGCCGGTTCTACAATGCCGCGGTGAACGATTACCATAATGGCATCCAGACTTTTCCTTCCTCCATTATAGCATCGATTGCGGGTATGGTAAGTAAAGAATATTTTGCCGTGGGTGAAGACGCGAAAGAAGTACCGGTGGTCAACTTTAACTAAAACTCACCTATGTCTCCTGCCAGTGATTTTGCCGCATTTTATGAGAAGGAACTGAAGGAGTTGCTGCTTCCGCTGGAAGTTCAGCGAAAGCAAATAAAGAAGTGGGGGGTATACGGTTTTATTTTACTGGGGCTCGCCATTGTTTTTTTTATTATAGGAACCACCAGTCAGCTGCCAGCTGCTATCATTATTGCCATCGTTGTTTTCGTGGCAGCTATTATCGTGCTGATCCTGTTTGCGAACCGGCTAAAGAAATTTACCGGTATTTTTAAAACCCAGATCGTTAGCCGTATTATTGCCTTTATCAATCCATCGCTTCGATATAGCCCGGAGCGGTTTATTGCTGAAGCAGATTATAAGAAGAGCGGACTTTACCTGAACAGTCCTGACCGCTATAAAGGCGATGATTATGTGGAAGGCACCCACGATAAAACTTTTTTTTGTTTTTCTGAACTGCATACAGAAGAGAAGATCAGTTCCGGCAAGGATTCCCGCTGGGAAACCATCTTTAAAGGGATGTTTATTATAGCGGATTTTAATAAAAATTTTTCCGGCCGGACCTATGTCTGGAGCGAAAACAAGCCCCAGCTGAATTTTCTGAACAAGCTGTTCACTTCCTTTGCTTCTGGCCTCGAAAAGGTAAAACTGGAAAGTTCTGATTTTGAAAAGCGGTTTATTGTGTATAGCAATGACCAGGTGGAAGCTCGTTATATCCTCACACCCTCTTTTATGGAACGGCTTGTGAGACTGCAGCAAATGACCAGTGCTGATGCGTCAATATCCTTTGTGCACACCAACATTCACATCGCCATCCCGATGAAGCATGAACTTTTTGAGCCTTCTGTATTCCGGATGAATGATTTCAGCCGGCTGGAGCAGTTCCGGTCCACCATTCAGATTGTTTATGAAATTATTGATGAGTTGAAATTGAATGATAGATTGTGGACTAAGGAGTAGGGGGGCAGTCGGGAGTCGGGAGGAGAGAGTCGGGAGTCGGGAGTTCCATGCTTTGGACAATAGATGAGTGTTGGGATATTTTTTTCTGTGAATTCCATCCAAAAAGTTCAACCCCTCCAGGGTTGCGGACATTCCTACTGTTCCATACCCCGGGTTTCACCCGGGGCTATTAAAAGTTTAAGCCCTACGGGCTAGTCAGTCATTCAATCCGTGTTTTCATTTTAATTGGGGAAACCGATAAGCAGGTTACCTGAATTTTAATATTAAGCACTTCATGGAATTAACTTGCCCGTATCCGGTGATCTTACTGCCAACCCCAACGGGGTTGAACTCTTAATAGCCCCGGGTGCAACCCGGGGTCCGGCCATTTGGATGATCCACGCAACCCCGGAGGGGTTGAATGAAATTACACAAGGGCGAAGCCCGGTGTTTCGAACCAGTAACAAATTGCAATGCCCAAAGGATTTGTAAATGGATTGTAGGGAACCAATTGGTATTTGATCAGGTGTACAATTTCAACTGATTGTTTGTTTCATATAATTTAATTTCTCTGGTCTTTATGGAAATTAATTTGTCCAATTCCGGTGAACTCACTGCCAACCCCAACGGGGTTGAACGATTCATAGCCCCGGGTGAAACCCGGGGTTCGGCCATTTGGATGACCCCCGCAACCCCAACGGGGTTGAATGAATTTTACACAAGGGCGAAGCCCGGTGTTTCATTACAGGATATCCATCATAAAAAAACCGGTCACCTTTTCAGGATGACCGGTATATGTTTGATTTTTCATTGTTTATTCTAATACTGGCCGCAACCATTTTTCAGCTTCATCCAGCGACATTCCTTTACGGTTGGCATAATCCTCCAATTGGTCTTTACCGATCTTACCTAATCCGAAATAGTGGCTCTTCGGATGCCCGATATACCAGCCACACACGGATGCAGGCGGATTCATCGCCAGGCTTTCGGTCAGCGTAATGCCGATATTCGCTGTTACATCCAGCAGTTCAAACAACTTCAGCTTCTCCGTATGATCCGGACAGGCCGGATAACCGGGTGCCGGGCGCACGCCTTTGTATTCTTCACGGATCAGCTGCACATTACTGAGTTGCTCTTCTTTGTCATAGCCCCAGAATTCCTTCCGGGTCTGTTCATGCAGGCACTCCGCAAAAGCTTCCACCATACGGTCCGCCAGGATCTGCACTAATATTTTATTGTATTCATCATGATCGGCCGCAAAACGGTCGATATGTTGTTTGGCGCCATGAATGGTTACGGCAAATGAACCCATATAATCATTCCCCAGTTCAGCCGGACAAACAAAGTCTGCCAAGGAATAGGAGGGTTGCCCCACCGCTTTCTTCAGTTGCTGCCGCAGCATTTCCAGTTTTACTTCTCCTTTATCTGTCTGAAGAGTAATGGTATCGGCATTATTACTTTTTGCCGGCCAGAAACCGATCACGCCATCCGCGGTAAACCAATTCTCATCAATCACCTGTTTCAGCAATTTCTGCGCATCCACATAAAGCCGGTTGGCTTCGGTACCGAAAATCTTATCCGATAACACTTCCGGGAAGTGTCCCGGCATTTCCCAGGCAATAAAGAATGGACCCCAGTCGATATACCGGGCAATGGTGGCCAGGTCATACCCTTTGAAAACTTTCACTCCGTCTGTCGCCGGTCGTACCGGTGTATAGTTTTTCCAGTCAAAATATTCCTTGGTAATGACCGCTTCGGAGTAAGCGATCAGCTCCTTTTTATTTTTATTCAGGAACTGATGGCGCAGCGCTTCATATTCCTCCTGTGTTTTTTGTAACAGCACATCCTTTTCCTTGCTCAGCAGCGTGCTGACGGCCGTTACGCTTCTCGATGCATCGAGAATATGTAACACCCCGTTGTCGTATTGCGGGGCAATCTTTACGGCCGTATGCATCCTGGAGGTGGTTGCACCACCGATCAGCAGGGGTTGTGTCATGTTACGGCGTTTCATTTCATGGGCCACATGCACCATCTCATCCAGGGAAGGCGTGATCAGTCCGCTCAGCCCGATAATATCTGCTTTCTCCCGTTCAGCTGTATCCAGGATCTTATCAGCAGGTACCATTACGCCAAGATCGACAATGTCATACCCATTGCAACCGAGTACCACGCCCACAATATTCTTACCGATATCATGCACATCGCCCTTCACTGTAGCCAGCAGTACTTTGGGTACATTGCCCTGGGCGGCATTGGGATTATTTTTCTTTTCTTCTTCAATAAAAGGAGTCAGCCAGGCCACACTTTTTTTCATCACACGGGCGCTTTTTACCACCTGGGGCAGGAACATTTTACCGGCACCAAACAAATCGCCCACCACATTCATACCCGCCATCAGCGGTCCTTCGATTACTTCCAGCGGCCGGGGGTATTTCAGCCGGGCTTCTTCGGTATCAATGTCGATATAGTCTGTGATACCATTCACCAGCGCATGCTTGAGTCGTTCTTCAACTGTATTATTCCGCCAGGCTTCGTCTTTTACTTCCACTTTTCCCTTGGCTTTTACCGTTTCGGCAAAACTGATCAGCTTCTCTGTGGCTTCGTTGTTGTCATTATGGTGATTGAGGATCACATCTTCGCAAAGCTGCCGGAGCTGTGGTTCGATTTCATCATACACCACCAGTTGTCCTGCATTCACAATACCCATATCCATACCGGCCCGGATGGCATGCAGCAGGAATATGCTGTGCATGGCTTCGCGGACATGGTCATTGCCCCGGAAGGAGAAGGAAAGATTGCTGACACCGCCACTCACCTTGGTCAGGGGCATGAGTGCTTTGATTTCCCGGGTGGCTTCAATAAAGTCTACACCGTAATTGTTATGTTCCTCCATGCCGGTGGCGATGGCGAATATATTGGGGTCAAATATGATATCCTGCGGATCAAATCCTACCTGTTTGGTAAGGATGTTATAGGCCCGGTGACAGATCTCAACTTTGCGGGCCTTGGTATCGGCCTGTCCTTTTTCATCAAAGGCCATGACGATCACAGCCGCGCCATAACTCTGGCAGATGATGGCTTGTTCAATAAACTTCGCTTCTCCTTCTTTCATGGAGATCGAGTTAACGATACATTTTCCCTGCACACATTTCAGTCCCGCTTCAATGATCTCAAACTTGGAACTGTCGATCATGATCGGAATCTTGGCGATATCCGGTTCGCTCTGCAACAGGTTGAGGAAGGTGGTCATGGCCAGTACCCCGTCGAGCAGGGCATCATCCATGTTTACATCCAGTACCTGGGCCCCGCTTTCCACCTGCTGGCGGGCCACGCTGAGGGCTTCTTCGTATTTGTTTTCCCGGATCAGCCGGGCGAATTTTTTAGAACCGGTAACATTGGTACGTTCACCGATATTGACAAAATTTGTCTCAGGACGTACGACAAGGGGTTCGAGTCCGGCTAATCTCAGGTAGGGTTTAATAACAGTGGTGGATTGCATCTATGAGTTCTTTTTTACAAATAACTTCCGGAGCATGGAAAAGTTATTTACAACGAGTATAAG
>CAUJFR010000414.1 GCA_963169885.1 Bacteroidota bacterium | reverse complement strand
CAGGGTATTGATAATGTACGGTATCAGAAAATGGCGGGGTATTAAGGGTCAAACGGACTTTCCCGTCCTCTTCATCACCTGGATACTGTCTGTAATACTCCGGAGCGTTACTGCCACAACGAAGAAATTCATCTGCTTTGGAAGAGATATAGCGGGCACTGATAAAAACATCATTTCCGTAACGTGCAAAATCTATCAGCTTCTTCATTTCTGATTCGTCTGCCCCGAACCGGTCCGTAATGCAGATAAAAGCCTGCCGGTCATCATATACGGAAACCGAATCCCAATACCCTGGTTCTTTCCGGGTTACCTGAATACGGGCACCAGGAAACTGATAAGGTAACTGCTGAAAAGCAACATAAGTGGCATAGGGAATTTTATCCTGCCGCTTTAATGTAACACGGTCGTCAAAGTTTCTTTTCCTGGCCGCCTTTCCTGAAATATATAACAGGATGATGGCGGCAGCCAGCACAGTAACAAGCAAATATGGTAGTATACGTTTCACCTGGGTTATCGCTTGTTTTGAAACTGTTCCATATCCTGCGAAATCAGCCGGTAGGCGTCCGGCGATACAGCAAACCGGCCATACCAGCTATACTCGTAATGGCGGGTGATACGGAAAAAGTCATGATAATATTCAGTATTATACAGCTGCAACAGGTAGTCCATATTGGTTTTGTCCTGCTGATAGCGGATCCGGTTTTTCTCTGCCATATGTTTCAACAACCGGAGATATTGCAGGCGTACGGCAAGCCGGTAGTCTCCACCTGCAACAGCCTTATCAATTTCCTGCTGATAGCGGATTGCAAATATATCTTCCGGCATTTCCTCCAGTGATGGGTCCTTTCTATTATCCGTCACCACTCTCCTTTTGCGTCTGAACAAACCACTTTCAGCCATATAGTAAATCACCACCGCGAGAAATACGCCGACAATCACCACCCAAAGAATGGTCGACATCCAGCTAAAGCCCCAGTCTGGTTGGAGATTCCGGCGCCTCTTTTCTTTTTCCGGTTTCTTTTTTTCTATGTTGGCATTGGCATACCAGAAGTCGTCGTCCTCCTGTAAAGCGTTGATCACACTGTCGGGGACTTTTCGGCGGTAAAGGCTGACTGAATCCATGTCACGGAGTGGAATAAAATGAGCAGTGGATTCTTCCTCTTCATCTAGGGTCTCAACCGGCGCCACTTCTATTGTCGTCCGGGTGATGGTGGTATCTTCCTCCTCCATGTCAGGATCATCCGTTTGCGCCTGCAATAAACCACCTGAAAGCAGGGCCATGATCAGCAAGACCAGAAAGCGCTTCCAGGCCACAAGGGAAAAAGAAATCGGGTTCAGGGTATTCCGGCTCACTATACGTCCTCCTCGTTTAACTGTACCGATAAGCGCTTATGCAGTCGGATGGGGTAAATGATAAAATACCAGATGACAAAAATGACAGAAACAGAAAACACACCGGTTGTCAGCCAGGAAAGATCGTTATACAGACGTGTTATAAATCCTTCAAAAAATGCAGCCACAGCAAATACAGGCAACAGGCCGATCATGATCTTAGTCCCGTCCTTTGCACTTTGTTTGAACGCATCCATCCGTTTGATTGTTCCGGGAAAAAGAAATCCCTTTCCCAGGATCAGTCCGGCCCCACCGGCTAATATAATTGCTGTAATTTCAAGTGTACCGTGTACAAAAACCACCAGCCAGAAATCTGCAGCCAGTCCTTTCGCCGCAAATATCTGGTCAAACACGCCGACCATCACCCCGGTTTCAGCCAACCCATAAAGGGAAGGTATTCCAAGTGCCAGTCCAGAAGCAAACATGCGCAGGGCGACGATCATATTATTTACCATGATTCCCAGCCAGGTCAGGATACTGTTTCCTCCTTCATAGATGCCAAAGGGGTTTCCTTTTTCTATATTTTTATGTGTTTCCTCGATATAGCCGGGGCCCAGTACTTCCGCGGCAACAGATTCATCCACGGAAGCCGTAAAAAAGCCAATCACAAAAAAAAGGATAAAAAAGAGGGTGGCAAAAAGCAGTATGCCATGATGTTTGCGGATGGTCAGTGGCAGATCATACTTCCAGAATTTCCAGATCCGGTTGGAATCCTCTTTCCTGTTTTTATAGATATCGAGGTATATCCGCGAAGCCTGCGAATTGATATAGTGGGTAACCTTCCCAGATGGATAGAATGTTTTGGCATACGCCAGATCATCCACCAGCTGTGTAAAGGAAGCGGCCATCTCATCCGGGTCATCCGGGGGAAGGTGCTGGTTTTTCAGCCAGCGGTCTTTATTCTTCTTTATAAACAGGGCTTCCCTCAATCGATGAATTTTGCTTGTAAAATACTATTTTTAAAATAAGAAAAGCAGGACCCGGCGAATATTATTTCTCCAGTTCTGTACTTACCTTTACCCGATGGCTGTAATCAAGATTCCCACCAATTTCAATATTGACCTGGAATTCGAAGTACCTGAATTCTTCCGGAGGATCCTTGCCCTTTTTATTGATACCATTCTCCTCATCATTTATTACAAGATTTCAGTGGCCTTGCTTACCTCAATAGCCGGGACCATGAACACCCGGTCGGAAGAAAACTGGATGAACCTCCACTGGGCTTCTCTTTTTATTATATTGGGGCCGATCTTTTTTTATCATATTGCGATGGAGATCCTGCTGAACGGACAGAGCCTGGGAAAAAAGATTATGAAACTGCGGGTGGTGAATGAGAACGGGGGGAAAGCCGGCATCAGCCAGTTGTTTATCCGCTGGATGCTAAGGGATATCTGGTTTTTGCTCTTACTCTTAATGGGTTTAGGTAAAATATATACCGGAGAAAACACACAGGCGATCATTCTGGTGCTTTCGGTCATCGGCTTTTTTATCACCGATATCATTTTGGTTGTAGCCAGTAAAAAAGGGCAGCGCTTAGGCGACTTGCTGGCGAGGACGATCCTTATCCGCACACAGACTAAAGGCGATATAGAAGATACCGTGTTTATTGAAGTGGCCGACAGTTATGTCCCCTCTTTTCCTCAGATCATGCAGCTGAGTGACCGGGATATCAATTCCATTAAGAATATCCTGGACACCGCGCGCCGTAAAGGGGATTACCATATGGCGGAAACGGCTGCCGCAAAAATAAAGGCACACCTGAAAATTGAATCAGGTATGCCTGCTTTTGATTTTCTGGATTTACTCCTGAAAGATTATAATTTCCTTTCTACCAATTGAACCATTGGAGCGATTAGCCCATTACGGCACCGAGTCCCCCCAGTAAGAATAACAGTAAAAACAAAGAAATAAAGATGATGGTGATCACCCCCATGAAACGGAAGGTCGCCTTTAAATTACGCATACCTTCATTCAGCGCCATCTGGTCATTTGCATTTAATGCCACTTTGATATGATTTGAAAACCGGAGTGTAAAAAGACAGGGGAAAAAGTAGATAATCGCCATAATGATATAAAAAATCATCATCGCTGCGCCTGCCGCAGCTGAAGCACCACTGCCCCCCATTTCACGACTTAACTCACTGGTGGCGCTGCTGATCGCCATAGACGCCACAATGCCTCCGATAACAATAAACCCGCAACCGATCATCCCTACAATGGCAAGCAGTTTCGCCCAGGAAGCAGTTTCTTTTAAATAACCAGCCGTTACGTTATCAATGCTAAGGCCAAATAATGAGTTTTCCTGTTGTTGTTCCATACAATTTTTTTTTAGGTTTCAGTAAATATAAAACTCCGGTCTGTTTACTGCAAATAATTTTGCGCTGAACAAACCGGAGCGGTTGAAATCGATCCACGGCTTAATAAGCCCTTGCAAAAAGCACCCGTTGTACTGAAGGTTTCCCAGAAAAGATACACTTCCCTTCTTCCTGTGGATTATCCAACGGAATACAACGGATTGTAGCTTTGGTCTTTTCCTTAATGGCTTCTTCAGTTTCAGGGGTTCCATCCCAATGGGCGGAAATAAAACCACCTTTTTCGTCCAGGAGTTTTTCAAACTCCTCCCAGCTGTTTGCCGGTGTGATATTGGCATCGCGGTAGGCTTTTGCCTTATCAAACATGAATTGCTGAATCTCCGTCAACAGATTATTGACATACCCGGCAATGCCATCAAGGCTGACCACATTCTTTTCTTTCGTATCCCGGCGGGCCACTTCCACCACATTTTTCTCGAGGTCACGGGCACCGATAGCCAGACGTACCGGTACACCCTTCATTTCATATTCTGCAAACTTCCAGCCGGGCCGGGCATTGTCATTATCATCATATTTGACCCGGATACCAAGGGCTTTCAGCTCACTCATGATCGCCTGCACCCTGGCATCGATCTGGGCTTTCTGTTCATCTCCTTTATAAATCGGTACGATCACCACCTGGGTAGGAGCAATCCGGGGTGGCAGGATGAGTCCCTGATCATCACTATGTGCCATTACCAGGGCTCCGATCAGACGGGTACTTACGCCCCAACTGGTGGCCCATACATACTCCAGTTTGTTTTCCTTATCACTAAATTTCACATCAAATGCCTTGGCAAAATTCTGTCCCAGAAAATGGGATGTACCGGCTTGTAATGCTTTCCCGTCCTGCATCAACGCTTCAATGCAATACGTATCCTCCGCTCCGGCAAAGCGTTCATTGGCGGATTTCACCCCTTTGATCACAGGAACGGCCATCCAGTTTTCGGCAAAATCGGCATAGACATGAAGCATTTTCTCCGCTTCTTCAATGGCTTCCTGTTTGGTGGCATGCGCGGTATGTCCTTCCTGCCAGAGAAACTCAGCTGTGCGAAGGAATAACCGGGTTCGCATTTCCCATCGTACCACATTGGCCCACTGGTTCACCAGGATGGGCAGGTCGCGGTAGGATTGTATCCAGTCTTTATACGTATTCCAGATGATTGCTTCACTGGTAGGACGAATCACCAGTTCTTCTTCCAGTTTGGCTTCGGGATCCACCATCAGTTTCCCTGGTTTAGCGGGATCTGCTTTCAACCGGTAATGTGTTACGATAGCGCATTCCTTGGCAAAACCTTCCGCATTTTTTTCTTCGGCTTCAAAAAGGCTTTTCGGGACAAAGAGCGGGAAGTAGGCATTTACGTGCCCGGTATCCTTGAACATCTTGTCCAGTGCGTCCCGCATATGCTCCCATAGGGCAAATCCGTAGGGTTTTATCACCATACAGCCCCTGACAGCGGAATAATCGGCCAGTTCCCCCTTCAGGATTAAGTCATTGTACCATTGGGAATAATCGGTGGCCCGCGATGTGATCTCTTTGCTCATATTGCTTGGTTTAACTGCTTTTCAGGCTTTAAATCTTATTTAACAGGCGGATATACAATAATTCACGGAATTGGTTAAATCTTTGTATTGTCAATGCAAACGATTGTGTATCCATATAAGTCGCACAAAAGTAGTAACTTCAACTTTAACCCGATAAACCATTTGCCATGAAATCATCTGTTTTACTCCTGGCACTCGTTGTAGCTGCACTGAGCAGTTGTACCACCGCCTACAAAACTGGGCAAACCCCTGATGATGTATACTATTCCCCTACCCGTCCGCAGGATGAGTATGTTCGTATAGAAAAAGAAGATGACCGGCGTTACCGGTATGAGGAGGACTTCCAGGAAGACCGTTACCTGCGGATGAAAATCCGTAACCGTAATCAGTGGAACGATCTGAACGACTGGTACGCATACGAGCGTTTTGGTTTCGGCCACAATTATTATTATGGTTCCTATTATAACCCGTATAATACCTGGAATTATTATTACAATCCCTATTGTTCCCAAACGATCTTTGTAAACAATAGTTTTGCTTCCAACCCGCCAAAACCCCGGATGGCGAATCTGAATACTTATAATCCGAAAAACACCAGCACCGTTTCCAATCCGAAAACACAATTTAACAATCCTAAATACAGTTTACCCGGGAATAGCAATAACGGGTATAACGGCAATACCTATACCGCTCCGAGAAACAGCAGTTCCAACTCCGGAAGCAATACCGGCAACCTGTTACGGACCATTTTCAGCGGAGGAAATAATAATTCATCGTCCGGCAGTTCTTCCGGCACAAAACCTTCTTCTTCATCGTCTTCTTCCAGCAGTTCATCCAGCAGTTCTGGTTCCTCTTCTGGCAGCAGCGCCCCGGTTCGCCGTTTCTAATTCAACAACGGAAACAATGACCGGCTTTGTAAACTGTCCAGCAATACTGGAACCACTATTGTCTACCTGTAATTCACTGTTATCATGAAAAAAATAATTTTCATACTGACTTCTTTTGCCTGTGCCGGCCCCTTATTGGCCCAGGATCCAACCGATGCCCTTCGTTATTCCTGGAACGTGTCCTCCGGTACGGCCCGGCAACAGGCTGTCGGCGGAGCCATGGCCTCCCTGGGTGGCGATCTTTCCGCCGCGTATGTAAATCCGGCCGGCCTTGGTTTTTACAAAACCGGCGATTTTGTCCTGAGTCCCGGGTTTAACTTATGGAACAATAATGCTACCTATTATTCCCGCCAGGAAAAAGACAACCGGAAGTATGCTTCTTTTGGTGCATCCGGGCTGGTAATCGGCAATGGGGCTGAAAAAGACAGGAAAGGACGGAATTCCAGTTCTGCATTTGCATTGGCGATTAACCGCACGGCGAATTTTGGCACCAACCTGCTTTACCGCGGACAAAACAACCAGAGTTCCTATTCCCATAAGTTTCTGGAAGAAATCAACGGAGTAACTGATGCCAATGCGGTTGCCCAAAACTATCCGTTTGGCAGTAGTCTCGCTTTTAATACCTATTGGATTGATACTGTGGCCGGGGGCAGTTCCGGCAACTATCAGTTTCAGACCCGGGCTCCTTTTGGCACCGGTCTGTTCCAGGAAAATGTAGTGGAATCCCGTGGAGGGATCACCGAACTGGCCCTGGCTTTTGCAGGTGCATCACATGATAAGTGGTTTATGGGCTTCACCCTGGGGGTACCCTTCCTGCGTTATGACCGGACTTCTACTTTTACAGAAGCGGATGCAGGTACTGATCCCAATAATAAATTTGATTACGCTGTATTTACACAGAATCTCGAAACAAAGGGTTCCGGGGTTAACCTGAAAATGGGCGTCATTTATAAACCGGTGGAACATGTACGCCTTGGACTGGCCTTTCATACACCCAGCTTTTACCGGCTGACCGACCAGTACAGTGCTTCTGTTACCACCAACACGGAGAGCTATCAGGGTACAATGTCACAAACCTCCTCATTTCTGAATAATAATCAGGATGGCCAGTTTTCATACTGGATGTTTACCCCCTACCGGTTAATGGCCAGTGCCTCTTATGTACTCCGGGAAATTGAAGATGTACGGAAACAAAGAGGATTCCTGACTGCAGATATTGAGTATGTGAATTATAAAGCATCTTCTTATACCTCCGATCCGGAAGGTGATAATAGCCAGGGAACGAAAGATTACCTGAAATCCCTGAATAAGGCTATTGACAATGCCTATAAAGGAGCATTTAATTTCAGGGCCGGTGGTGAGCTGAAGTTCACAACGATAATGACCCGGCTTGGCATTGCCTATTACGGAAATCCCTATCAGGATATTGCCGGAGAAAAAGGGAGCAGGTTCCTGCTATCCGGCGGACTTGGCTACCGGCATAAGGGCATTTTCATTGACCTGACCTATGTACATACCATGGGTAAGGATGTGGATTTTGCCTACCGTTTGCAGAACCGGCCATTCAGTGCGGCCACCCTTAAACAAACCGGCGGGAACGTGTTACTGACCCTTGGATTTAAAATTTAACGGATGGAACTAAAATAGTTTACGGCTGTTCCTGTACCGGAGCAGCCTTTTTTTTTAAGAATCGGGCTGTTCCGGACGACCGGACCAGAACTGATACTTGTTTTACCAATTTTCCTTTCATTATGCGGATTGGTATTGAATTTGCCTGTAGGAAGCGATTACGTATTTTTACAAATAAATAGTTGAACCTGAAGCGGTTTAAAAAAATACTGAAATGGTTTTTTATCTGTTTACTGCTGCTGATCGCAGGGGCTTATATCTTTATTCAAACCCCCTGGGGGCAGAACTGGATCGTTAAGCAGGTAACACATCGTTTGTCGAAAGACCTGCAGACCAAAATCACTATCAAACGAATTGATTTTTCCCTTTTCGATAAAATGCACCTGGAGGGTTTGTTACTGGAAGACCGGGCAGGTGATACCCTTCTGTACGCAGGTGATTTGAAAGTCCGGATTACCGACTGGTTTTTCCTGAAGGACAATATTGAACTAAAGTACGTAGGACTGGAAAATGCAGTGGTGAAATTCCAGCGCACGGATTCTGTCTGGAGACAACAATTCATCTTTGACTATTTCTCCTCTTCCTCAGCTGGTACTGGTAAAAAGAAAAAAAGCGGCGTACAACTGAATCTTAAAAAAGCGGAACTGAAGAATGTCACATTCATTAAGAAAGACGCCTGGCTGGGAGAAGATATGCGTATCAGGGTCGGGGCACTGAACCTCGATGCCAATAACCTGGGTCTCACCGGTAACCGTTTTGAAATTAATTCCCTCCAGCTCATTAATCCCGAAGTTGCGCTCTACAGTTATTCCAAACTGAAGCCCGCAACGGTTAAAAGAACATCCACTCCGTCTACGGATACAACGGCTGCCTGGAATGAAGCCCGTACTGTTTTTAAAATCGGGGAACTGAACATCACGAACGGTTCATTCAGCAGTGACCGGCAGACAGAACGGGCTGCATTGGCCCATTTTGACGGTTTACATATCCACTTTACCGGCATCAATGCCAACCTCAATAACTCCACTTTTACCGGGGATACGGTATTTTCAAAACTACAGATCAGTGCAAAGGAAAGAAGCGGGCTGGAAGTAAAGAATCTTTCCGCGGATATGAAAATGACCCCGCAGGGAATGACATTTAATAACCTGGACCTGCAGACGAATAACAGCCAGCTCCGGAATTATTTTTCCATGTCTTACAATGACATGAGTGAACTCGGTGATTTTATTCATAAAGTAAAACTGTCGGCACAATTTGCGGATTCACATATTGACAGTGATGACATTGCCTTCTTTGCGCCGGAGATGGCCGATTGGAATAAACGTATTGCGCTGAAAGGGAAAGTGAGGGGAACCGTGGATGACCTTTCGGGAAATGACTTACTGCTGCAGGCCGGTAATAATACCCTGCTGAATGGGGATATTTCGCTGACCGGACTTCCCGATATCAACCAGACTTTTATAGATTTCAAAGCCAATAATTTCCGGACCGTTTATTCTGATGCAGTTCAGATCCTGCCTTCGATCCGGAAAATAAAAAGCCCGGATCTCAGCAAGATACAGTACCTGTCCTTTGCAGGCAGTTTCACCGGCTTCATCAATGATTTCGTTACGTATGGCACTATTCAGACCAACCTTGGTACGATCCGGAGTGACCTGAATATGAAATTACCTGCCGGTCAGGAACCTGTCTATTCCGGATCTATCGCCACAGACAATTTCAGGTTAGGTGAATTCCTGGGTGATCCGGATATCGGCGGGGTATCTATGACCGGCACCGTTAAAGGAAGAGGATTCAGTGAGTCTGGCAGGAACACTTTAGTGGATGGAAATATCCGTTATGCCGAATACAAAAATTACCGGTATTCGAATATCAGCGTTAAAGGGAAACTGGATAAAAAACGTTTTGATGGTACCGCTTCTATCGATGATGCACACCTGAAACTGGATATGTCGGGCCTGATTGATTTCAACAGTGCCACCCCGCGGTTCAACCTGCTGGCAAACGTGGAAAAGGCCAATCTGAAAGACCTGAACATTACACCCGACAGTATTGATTTCAGGGGCAAACTGAATTTTAATTTCACCAGCAGTACTATCGACAATTTCCTTGGTGAAGCCCGTATTACAGAAGCTGAGCTCCTTAAAAACGGCAGCCCGCTGCCCTTCGATTCGCTGATTGTTACATCTTCCTTTGCAGACAGTACAAAAACACTATCCGCGGTATCCAATGAATTTACCGCCACCATTAAGGGAGATTACAGCCTGGAAGAGCTGCCGGACGCTTTCACCTATTTTCTGAGCCGTTATTACCCGGCTTATATAAAAGCGCCCAAAAAACAGCCCCGGTACCAGGACATCCGGTTTGACATCAATACGTATTATGTTGATGAATATGTGAAACTGCTGATACCCGGAATAACCGGTTTTAACAACAGCCATTTTGAAGGCACCCTGAACCTGGCACGTAATGAACTCAACTTTACAGCCGATGTTCCGCAATTGCATTATAAGCAGTATAATTTTGATAATGTTCAGTTCACCGCTGCAGGTAATTACGACAGCCTGGTACTCTTCGGGAAAACCAATAATATCCGGATCAATGACAGTCTGAATATCCCGGCGGCTGATTTTACCGTTCATGCCCGCAATGATTCGTCAAGGGTCAGTATTCATGCCGGAGCCAATCAGAACGTGGAGAAAGGAGACCTCAATGCCCTGGTACAAACGTATAGTGACGGGGTGCGGATTGATATGGATCCTTCCACATTTACCATTAACGGAAAACTATGGACGATTGATGATGGAGGTGAACTCATTTTCCGGAAAAACAACCCGGCTCAGGGCGACCTTGTACTATCCGAGGGAGAACAACGGATTGTGATGAAGACCCGGCCTTCTGAAGTCGGGAATGGCAGTGACCTGTTGGTGGAATTGAGCAATGTGAACCTGAATGACTTTGCGCCTTTCTTCCTGCCCAAAAACCGGCTGGAAGGGCTGCTTTCGGGAAATATCCTTGTGGAAGACCAGGGCGATCATATGCTGGTCACATCCGAAGATATTGCCACCCGTTACTTACGGATGGACAACGATTCCATTGGCGAACTGCGGGCCAGCGTTTTGTACAACAGTAAGGATAATGAACTGAAGGTTAAAGGCAGTACCGTTAACCAGGAAAGCTATTTGGGTTATACTATAGATCTTTTCTTCGGTGAGGAAGAGGACGCGAAAAAGAATATCATCGCGTTGAAAGCCCGCAGCTTTCCGATCAAAGTACTGGAACGATTCCTCGGCAGTTTATTTTCAGATATGCAGGGATTCCTGACCGGGGATATAGATATCAGCGGGCCGTTTGACGATCTCGGTGTTACCGGTAAAGGCCGGCTGAAGGATGCCGGCTTACGGGTGAATTTCACCCAGTGCTATTATAAAATACAGGACACAGACATTGAACTGACCAAAGAGAAAATTAATCTCGACGGCATTGTACTAACAGACACCATTACACGAAATCCGATCTATATTACCGGGGGAATCGATCACCAGTCTTTCCGGGACATGTTCTATGACCTGGTAATATCCACCCGTAAGCCCGGCACTACGGTAAAAGACGGGGACAAAGCCAATAAGCCGGTGCAATTGCTGAATACCACATTTAGTGATAACCAGACCTTTTATGGCAATGTAAAAGGCACCGGCGTTTTGCAGTTATTCGGCTACCAGTCAGAGATGGTGATGACCATCAATGCTAATGCGTCTGAAAAAGACAGCAGCTATATCACCCTGCCCCCCTCTTCCAGCCGGGAGAGCGGGATTGCGGACTTTCTGATCGAACGGAAATACGGACGGGAAATGAACGAAGCCGACCTGAGCGGCAATGCCACGAATATCATTTATGATGTGGAAGTTACCGCCAATCCGATGGTTACGGTGAAAGTGATCCTGGATGAGCTGACCGGCGATGAGATCAAAGGAAAAGGATCAGGCACCCTGAATATCCGTTCAGGCACCGCTGAACCACTGAGTCTGAGAGGACGGTTTGATATCGAGGAAGGAAACTACCTGTTTACCTTCCAGTCTTTTTTCAAAAAACCATTTGAAATCAGGAAGGGATCGCATAATTATATTGAATGGAACGGGGACCCCTATGATGCCAATATCAAATTTGAAGCGGTATACAATGCCAATAATGTGAGTTTTGCCCCGCTGGCCAGTTCATTAAATCTAACGTCAAACATCAGTAATACGAGAGGCGATGTATATGTGGTGGCCACGCTGACCGATAAACTGTTTAAACCACAGATCAATTTCGCACTGGACTTCCCGTCCAACAGTGTGGCAAGGACTGATCCGGAACTGACCCTGCTCGTACAGCAAATGCAGAAGAACCTGAATGAGATCAACAGGCAGGTAACCTACCTCATCGTATTTAACAGTTTTGCCCCGAGCGAATTGTCGGGTGACCTGGCAGGAGCCAACCTCGGGGTGAGTACCATTTCCGGGATGCTATTAGGGGTATTAAGTGATCAGCTGAATAAACTGTTTGGCAACCTGTTGAAAAGTGATAAGTATAATATTAATTTCAACACGTCATTCTATAACCGGAACCTGGATGAGGCAAGTAAAACCGCGCTGAACCTTAGCAGTAATGTAAACTTCAGTATCGGGCGATCTTTCTTTAATAACCGGTTTATTATCTCCACCGGGGTGGGTTTTGATGCACCGCTGAGTCAGACAGGACAAACGAATATCCAGCAAAATATACTGTTGCTGCCGGATGTAACACTGGAATGGCTGATTAATGAAAAAGGGACGATCCGGGCCACTTTCTTTTACCGGGAGAATGCCGATTACATGACCACTTCTTCCAATGCCTCTACCACCCGGGCACGACGCACCGGGGCCAGTATCTCTTACCGGAAAGATGTGGACAGGGTCTGGGATATTTTTAAAGACCTATTTAAAAAGAAAAACAAACCGTCACCCGATCCACCCCCACCGGCCAATGTAGTTAAACCGGATGCGGCAATCAAGTCGGAAGAGGAATAGCCCGGATCAGCAATCCTGTTTCAAAATTTCATGCCCCATTTTATCCCGTTTGGTTTGCAGGTATTTTTCGTTGTGCGGGTTCGGGCAGCTTTCAATGGGAACATTTTCTACAATTTCCAGTCCGTAGCCGATCAGTCCCACCCTTTTCTTCGGGTTATTGGTCATCAGCTTTAATTTGGAAATACCGAGATGACGGATCATCTGGGCACCAATACCATAATCGCGTTGGTCCATGGAGAAACCCAAATGAAGATTGGCTTCCACGGTATCCATGCCTTCTTCCTGTAGTTTATAGGCTTTTAATTTATTGAGTAAACCGATGCCACGGCCTTCCTGATTCATATATAATATTGCGCCCTTGCCCTCTTTTTCCACCATTTGCATGGCCTGGTGCAACTGTTCACCGCAATCACAACGAAGGGAGCCGAGAATATCGCCGGTAAAACAGGAGGAATGGACGCGTACCAGTACAGGTTCTTCTTTAGTCCAGGTACCCTTCATCAGGGCCATATGCTCATTCTGGGAGTTTTTTTCCTTAAATGCCACCAGTTGGAATTCCCCATATTGGGTGGGCATCTGGACCCGAACCACTTCCTCTATCAGGGATTCTGTATGAGCCCGGTATTCGATCAGGTCTTTTATTGAAATAATCTTTAATCCGTGGATCCGGGCCACTTCCTCCAGTTGGGGCAGGCGGGCCATAGAGCCGTCTTCATTCATGATTTCCACCAGCACCCCCCCTGGTTCAAATCCGGCCATCCGGGCCAGGTCGGTGGCCGCCTCGGTATGACCGGCACGGCGCAGTACTCCGCCCTTTTTCGAGATCAGGGGGAAGATATGTCCGGGCCGGGCGAGTTGTTCAGGCCGGGTTTCGGGGTTGATCAGGGCCAGTATGGTCTTGGAACGGTCCTGGGCAGAGATGCCGGTTCCGCAGTCATCTCCCAGTAAATCAACACTTACGGTGAATGCAGTTTCGTGCAGGGCCGTATTTTTCCGCACCATCAGGTCTAATCCTAACTCCTGGCAGCGTTCTTCCGGCAGGGAGGCGCATATCAGTCCCCGGCCATATTTACTCATAAAATTGATCAGCTCCGGGGTCGCATTCCGGGCCGCGGTCACGAAATCGCCCTCATTTTCACGGTCCTCATCGTCCACTACTACTACTAATTTGCCCATTTTTATGTCTTCGATAGCACTTTCTATGGTATCCAGCATCAGCCTTTTTTTTGCAAAAATAGAACAATCAGACGGGGTTCTGGTTCCGGACGGGACCGGGCAGCGAAAAAGCTTCCCGGGCTGTCTTTCTAACACATTCCTTTTCAATAGTCGTTTGTTAATATTTGCCTATATTTAATTTGGAAATATTCCCTTTCTTTGCAACCGAAAACCAATCTTTATGCTTAAGAGAATAGTCTTTTTATTAGTTGTAGCCCTGATGGCAAGTCCCCTGCTGTTTGCCCAGATTACGACCTCTGCTGTTAATGGTACGGTGAAGAACAATGCTGATGAGCCACTGGTTGGCGCCACGATTGTGGCAACCCACCAGCCCTCCGGCACTAAATACTCCACAGTATCCCGCGCGGGTGGTCAGTTTTCTATCCAGAATATGCGTGTGGGTGGCCCTTATTTAATTGAAGTAAGCTTTGTAGGTCACGAAGCCGGTAAATTTGAAAACGTTTACCTGCAACTGGCTGAATCATTCTTACTGGATCCGGCTCTGAACAAAACCTCCGGTTCACTGGAAAATGTAGTGTTGACCAGCGGACGCAAAAGTTCCATTTTGAATGCCAGCCGGACTGGTTCTGTTACCAATATTGGTGTACGTCAGATCAACCAGTTACCGACAATCAGCCGTAGTATCAATGACCTCACCCGAACCACACCACAGGCAAATGGTGCCTCTGTTGGTGGAGGAAACTACCGTCAGAATAACTTTACCATTGATGGGGCTGATTTTAATAACAGCTTTGGTATTGGCAGTAACCTGCCTGCAGGTGGTACCCCGATTTCCCTGGATGCCCTCGAAGAAATATCTGTGAATATTACTCCGTTTGATATTCGTCAGACCGGCTTTATCGGTAGTGCAATCAACGCGGTAACCCGTTCTGGTACGAACACGTTCAGTGGTTCCGCTTATACTTACTGGAGAAATCAGAATCAGCGTGGATACAAAGTAGGTAATACTACATTCACCCGCCCGAATGAAGAATTTAAGCAGGTTGGTTTCCGTATCGGCGGCCCGATCATTAAAAACAAACTGTTCTTCTTTTTCAATTATGAAAAAGAAACTCAGCCGAAAACCATTCAGACTAATATCGCTTCTTCTGCCACTGCTGCGTTTGGAAGTGCTCCGAATATCGCACGCCCTTCTGCTGACTCTTTACGTTATATCAGCCAATACCTGGCTGATAATTACGGTTATGTGACAGGTCCCTGGGATAATTATACACCCGATATTGAAAGAACGAAAGTAATGATGCGCCTGGACTGGAACATCAATTCCAAACATCGCATGAATGTGCGTTACAGCCAGGTAGAAGGTGGTGAGCCTAATGGTCCCAGCTCATCTACCTCGGGAGCCGGTTTCACTTATTCCGGTGGTCTGGGTCGTACCAACAACAATTCCCTTTGGTATAAAAATTCAAATTACTTCCAGGGTGCCAATCTGTACTCCCTGGCTGCTGAGCTGAACTCCAACTGGGGTCGTTTATCAAATACCCTTCGTGGAACTTATACTTATCAGAATGACTCCCGTGAGACAGACAGCCAGATATTCCCCTTTGTGGATATCCTGAGTACTACGGGTGTATCGGCTTCTGCTCCCTATACTTCATTCGGATATGAGCCATTTAGTTTTGGTAATCTCCGGAAGGTTAAAACCTATTCAATTATTGACAACCTGAGCTGGACCAGTGGTAAACATTCCTGGACTGTAGGTGGTCAATTTGACCTGAGCGAAACCATCAATGGTTTCCAGCGTTTCGCCACCAGTTATTATGTATTTAATACCTGGGCTGATTTTGCGAATGGCCGTGATCCCCGCGATTTCGCCATCACTTACTCCCTGTCTAAAAATTTCGCTCCTGCCTACTCTGCCTTTAAGTTCGCTCAGCTTTCCTTGTATGGACAGGATGAAATCACCCTTAACCGTAATTTCCGGATGACCCTTGGTTTAAGAGTTGACCGTGCTACTTATCCAGAAGTTCCGCAGATTAAAACACACCCATTGGTAGCCGCTATGACATTTGCCGGTGGTGTGAAAATGAATACAGGATTACTGCCCTCAACACGTCTTATGTGGTCTCCTCGTATGGGCTTTAACTGGGATCTTTATGGTGACCGTTCCCTGCAAATCCGTGGTGGAACAGGTATATTCACCGGTAAAGTGCCCTTTGTATGGATCGTAAGCCAGTCTGGTGACAATGGAATGATTCAGATTACCCAATCCTTTAATGGACTGGCCAATAACGTAAACCGTCCGTTCAATCCTGATCCGGCTGCTTATCGTCCTGCCAGTGTACCTCAGGCAGGTACCATTGTACCTGGAACCGTTACAGCACTGGATCCTGAATTTAAATTCCCACAGTCCTGGAAGTCCACCCTGGCTATTGATACCCGTTTACCCGGTGGTCTGATTGGAACCCTGGAAGCAATCTTCAATAAAGATCTGAATACTGCATTCTTCAGTAATCCAAACATGGCAAGTCCTTCTGCACTGAATGTAGCCGGATATCCTGATAACCGGACCATTTATGGCTCAACAGTACCTACCCGTTTCATCAATACCCTGAATTCCGCTGGTGTTCCGACACCGGGCGGTACTGCGGCTTTCAACCCGATCCTGATCACTAATGGAACAAAAGGATATTACTTTGCATTGACTGCAAAAGTAGAAAAGCCATTCTCTAAAGGTTTCTATGCTTCCTTTGCCTATACCAAATCATTGGCAGGCAATATGCATGATGGTGGTGGTGACCAGCCCCAGTCTGCCTGGCAGGGTACAGCTACTGTAAATGGAGCCAATACCTCACCGCTGGGTTATACAGACTATGTACTTCCTGACCGTGTAGTTGCGCTTGTTTCTTACCGTAAAGAATACCTGAAACACCTGGCTACCACGATCTCCCTGATCTACAATGGTGGTATCTCCGGCCGTTTCTCTTATGTATATGGAGGAGATTTTAACCGGGATGGCGTTTCTGGTAATGACCTGATCTATATCCCCACCAAATCAGATCTGGCTACAATGCAGTTTGCAAGCCAGACTGTAAACGGGGTGGTTTATGATCAGAATGCACAACGTACTTTGTTTGAGAACTATATCGGACAGGATAAGTATCTGAGAGCTCACCGCGGTCAGTATGCTGAACGTAACGGAGCTCAGATCCCCTGGCTGAACCGGGTGGATGTTAAATTCATGCAGGATATCTTCACGAAAGTGGGAAAGAACAGAAACACTGTTCAGTTCACTGTGGATATCTTCAACTTTGGAAATATCATCAATTCCGATTGGGGTAAATTCAAATCGATTAACGCCAGTTCTATCCTGATCCCGACCAACCAGAATTCGCTGGTTCCGGGTGGTACCGTGGTTCCCCAGTTCCGCCTGGCCTCTGCCAATGGAAATATCATCACCAAGACCTTCCGTGATAATGTAAGTATCAGTTCTACTTATTCTATCCAGTTTGGTCTGCGTTATATCTTCAATTAATACCTGAAAGGTTAATATAAAAAGAGCCGGTTCGTATGAACCGGCTCTTTTGTTTATGTACGAAGCGAGCTACGAGTTTCGAGCTGCGAGCTACGAGTTACGAGTTACGAGCTGCGAGTTTCGAGCTGCGAGTTTCGAGCTGCGAGCTACGAGCTACGAGCATATCTCGTAAAAAGTGTTACTATAAGTTAATAAAGATAAAGCGTTCTTAGGAGGGGCTGTTGACCTAACAGCTAACACCAACATAAAATACAAGGTCCCTCCTTCGTCGGGATGACAATCTTAATAGGGGGAGAGGGGAAATACAAGATTTCTCGCTCCTTGCCCTCTGTAGCCCTGCCTACCGGACAGGCAGGTTCAGCGAAAGAGGGGCGCTCGAAATACCAGTAAACTTCCTTAGTAGGGGCTGTTGACTACTAACTCCCGACTACTAACTACCGACTACCGACTAACAGACCATCCCCATTTCAAAAATGCCGGCATCGCCCTTCCCCAGGTGAATACATCATGATGACCATCGGCGAGTTCGAGGTAATGAATATCGGTTTCCCTGTTGTATCCCTGGGCCTCCAGTTCACGTATTACATCCAGGGTGTCATCAATGGAATCTATGATCCCGTTTTTATTCCGGTCTTTGAGTTCATCGAGAGCCCCGCATTGAAAGAAGAATTTCAGCCAGGGTGCATACTTGCCTTCCCGGATCTGCTGGTGCATGATCCGGTGCAGGTTATCATCGTAATTTTCATCCTCCTGGTCCACACTTCTCCACCAGAATGAGCCGGAGAAAACGCCAACTTTGGTAAACTCACCGGGGCGATTCCATACAATATCCAGGGCACTGAGCCCACCCAGTGAAAAACCGGCAAAGGCTTTTTCTGTGAAAGAAGGGATATTGAACTTTTCCCGGATAAAAGGGATCAGTTCATCAAATATAAAGGCCGTATACAGCGGTGCCCTGGCCCCCCGTTCTTTGTAATCAGGAACCATTTGGGTGCCATATTCCATTTTCCGGTCTTCACCGGCATGAATGGCCGCAAAGAGCAGGGGCTCAATCGATGATGCAGTATAGAGTTTATCCAATATCGAACTGAAATGCATTTTCTCCATATCCTGCCCGTCATTGATCAGCAGCAGGCTCAATGGGTCGCCCGGCTGGCAGGCAGCCGGCATAAAAAAGCTGATTTTCACTTCCCGTTGAAGACTTTCGGAAGAAAGGTAAACATCCTCAGTACGCATCATTGCCGTTTCTTTTGCTTCTTGCTGCATGGTTTCAAAAATAATGATTTCATCATAAAAGGGTCCCGGAATTAATCTTGATAAGGGTGATTAAAAGAGCCGGTTAATTTGGTGGTGTGCTGCCGAAAAAATAAATTTGGAGACGCCTCTTCTCCCCTGCCTGTCAGCCCAGGAGTGGCGCAATAACTAATCATTAAAACCCCTTTATGAAGAAAATAGGAATACTGCATGGAAAGGAACGTTCATTTCCAGAAGCGTTTATTGCCCGCGTCAATAGTAAAAATGTGCCGGGTATCGTGGCCGAGCCCGTCCGCATTGATAAAGCCATGCAGGGGGAACCCAGTGGTTACGCGGTAATCATAGACCGGATCTCACAGGATGTACCCTTCTACCGCACCTGGCTCAAAAATGCCGCGGTTACAGGAACAGCCGTGATCAATAATCCGTTCTGGTGGAGTGCCGATGATAAGTACTTTAATAATTGCCTGATGACCAAAGTTGATGTCCCTGTTCCTAAAACAGCGATTATTCCTTCCCGTGACCTGCCGGATGATACGTCCAATGATTCATTCAGCAACCTCGCCTACCCGATGGATTGGGAATCCATTTTCAGTAATGTCGGTTTCCCCGCTTATATGAAACCCTTTGCCGGTGGTGGCTGGAAACACGTATACCGGCTGACGGGTCCGGAGGATTTTTTCCAGAAGCACGCGGAAACCGGTCAGCTGGTCATGCTGTTACAGGAAGAGATTGTATTCACTGAATATTACCGCTGTTATTGCATTGGTGGCAAGTATGTCCGCATCATGTCGTACGAACCCCGCAACCCGCATCACCTGCGTTATGTGGCCGATTTCAGTCCTTCACCCGAGCGCCTGAAACAGATGACGGATATCGTACTGCGGATTAATAAATACTTAGGGTATGATTTTAATACGGTTGAACTGGCCGTCAGAGATGGAATTCCCTATGCCATTGATTTCTGCAACCCGGCACCGGATGCGGATCTGCCCAGTGTAGGTGCAGAAAATTTTGAATGGGTGGTGGAAACCGCAGCCAATTATGCCATCGAAAAAGCCCTTTCACTCAAAGAAGGACAGGACAATCTGACCTGGGGAGAGTATGTGAAGCGGAGCAGTGCCGGTACAAAGTTAACAAGTTAAAAGGTTGACAGGTTGACAAGTTGACAAGGTACGTACTAAGAAAACTGCCTTGTAAACCTGTTAACCTATCAACTTATCACCCTATCAACCTTCAATCAATGAACCTCAACTATAAAACCTTTACCCTCGGCGTAGAAGAAGAGTACATGGTCCTCGACCCGCATACTTTTGAGCTGAAAAGTCACGAACAGCGCATCGTACATGAGGGACAAAAAATGATCAAGGACAAAGTAAAGGCAGAGATGCACCAGGCGGTAGTGGAAGTAGGCACGGATATCTGTGCCGATATTGACGAAGCCTGGAGTGATGTGGCAGCTCTTCGGAAAACAATCAGTGGTATTGCCGAAAGCCTTGGCTATTCCATGGGTGCTGCCGGCACACATCCCTTCAGTCACTGGGAAAGCCAGCTGATCACCGACCATATCCGGTATAGTGAAATAGTGAATGAATTACAGGAAGCCGCCCGGAGTAACCTGATCTTCGGATTGCATGTGCACGTGGGCATGGAAAGTCGTGAAATGGCCAATCATATAGCCAACAGCACCCGCTATTTCCTGCCCCATATTTTTGCGCTGAGTACCAACTCTCCTTTCTGGGAAGGCCGCATGACCGGGTATAAATCTTTCCGCACCAAAGTCTTTGATAAATTCCCGCGCACCGGTATTCCGGATGCTTTTGAGAGTATTGAAGCGTATGACAATTATGTCAAGCTGCTGATCAAGACCAATTGTATTGATAATGCTAAAAAGATCTGGTGGGACCTCCGGGTTCACCCCTTCTTTAATACGGTGGAATTCCGGGTATGCGACATTCCGCTGACTGTAGATGAGACCATCACCCTGGCCGCTTTATTCCAGGCCATCTGCGCCAGGATTTATATGTTGCGTTCCAAGAACCTCAACTTTATTCAATACAGCCGGGCCCTGCTCAATGAGAATAAATGGCGGGCCAGCCGGTATGGAGTGGATGGCTACCTGATTGACTTCGGAAAGGAAGAAGAAGTGAATACCCGGGCCCTGATCTATGAATTGCTCGATTTCCTGGATCCGGTACTGGACCACCTGGGCAGCCGGCACCGGATTGCCAATGTGCACCGGATACTGGAGCATGGCACAGGGGCGGACCGTCAGCTGGCGGTTTTTGAACAAACCAAAAATTTAACGGATGTGGCGAAATTCATACAGGGTCAGTATCTCGCAGGAATCTAACCCACATAACCTTGTTTTAAAACCCTGTTTACAGGGTTTTTTTATGCCCGGTAAGCAGGAAAAAACTGTTGTTCCGGTTGTTTTTCTGTTATTCCGGATTAGAGAAGATGAATCGGATAAGATAATTTACTACCCTGAAAAAAATCTTATGCAGATAAAGAAAATTCAATCCATCATTTATGAGATCAGGGGGCAAAAAGTAATGCTGGATTTCGATCTGGCAAGATTGTACGGAACCGAGACCCGCTCATTAAAACAGGCGGTGAAAAGAAACCGGCTTCGCTTTCCGAAAGACTTTATGTTTATTCTGACAAAAAAAGAATGGCAGGAGGTTATCACAAATTGTGATAACCTCGACGACTCAATAAAGTATAGTCCGTCATTGCCATTTGCATTTACAGAACACGGGGTCACCATGCTGGCATCCGTTTTGCGGTCAGGCAAAGCTGTTCAGATGAATATCGCTATTGTACGTGCATTTATTTCATTGAAAGAATACGCATTGAACTACCAGGAGCTGGCTCATGAAATAAAAGCATTAAAGAAAATAACAGGTAATCACAATGGTCGTTTGAATCAGATCTACGTTGTACTGGAGAACCTGCTGGATGAAAAAGTGAAACAAAAGAAATGGGAAGACAGAGACAGGATCGGATTCCGGAAATAATGTGAAATGCGTATTATCTTTGAACTGAAACGCGCTTATGAAAGAATTTCTTAAAACACTTCTCGCCACTTTTGATCAATCTGTGATTGATTATAAAGCTTACCTGGCCGCTGGTAAAACATACAGGTATGCGCAGGTATTGAAAGCCAATAATAGGAAAGCTCTTCAGCTGCTGGACGAGCATAAAGCAAACTTACCCGGTTTCCTGCTGCAGGATGCCGAAGCGTTGATAGCGCATTATGTTGTTTGGACCCGAAAGTGGGAGGAACTGGCAGCCCGTTTGCAACCCGGACCTGACGAAACATTTGTTTTTCCAAATACGGTTACCTTTCCCCGTGAGTCAGCTTCCCGGCTGCAAGCCTTTTATGAAGAGCTTACCGGATCCTGAATCAGGCCCGCTTCGTTTTTTTGCTTGCTTTAAGTGCTTCCCGTTCCTTCTTCCGTCTTGCTTCAACTTTAATATTGTGTCGGATTACTTTCCAGTATTCCTGGCCATAGTCCACCAGGATTTCCCCACCGGCTGGTATATCCTTTACGGATGTGATATAGACTTTCAGTCCCTCTTCCATGTATTCCGAATTATTGGAAATACCCTTTACCCGGACAATACCACGGGCATCGTTGGCATAGCGGGCCAATGCCTCCGGAGTTCGCAAGGCATCGATCACATGATTTCTTTTAACGTAATAGATATACCCGTTATCCCCATCCTTATGATCCACTTCTTTCCAGGTGGTGATATCTCCTTTATACTCCACGATACGGGTTCCTTTGGGTATAAATGATTTCGCAAAAAGTCCTTTGCCGGCGCCGGGGAGTCCGGACTTCTTAACACGTATTTTATCTTCCAGTAATGCCATAAGTAGTTTTTTCGGAAGGCGCAAATATAGGGGACAAATCCGGGTTTCTCTAAACCGTTCCAAGCAACTACCTTTGGCGGCATAACGTCTGAATTTTCATGAAACTCATTTTATTGTTCTTTTTCTCTTTGCTGGCTTGTTGCAGCCCGGCTGCTGCACAGGAGTTCATCAACATGCCTTACAACAAAGCCGAAACTGCCCTGAAAAAAGCGTATCCCGGAAAATCAGGACAACCTGCCGTTTATACCCGGAAAGACTCCATTCTAGTACAAGTCAGTGACCTGACCCAACTGATCTATGTATTTGATAAAAAAGGGTTATGTATGACAGAAACGACAAGTACCCGCTGCGACTCCTGTTACAACGGGTACCTGGAAGTACTGCTGAATAAGAAAATATCCAACTGGAAAAAGATCAATGAGAATCAGTATATCTCCCGTTATGAAGATAACATGATGATTGAACTTGTTCCGGAGGCCGAGATCAGGACATTTTCCATATTCCGGGCCGATTTTACCCGTGAAGTTTATGAGTTATTACTCAAAGACTGATTGTTAATTTTCCAATACGCCATCTGCTCTCCATTGTTTAAAGAGGGCAATGGTACTATCGCTTAGTTTCGTGGTTTTCCGGAAGGGCATAAATCCTCTTTCTCCCGGATTCATTTCAATACGACGGATAATCTCATCGATATCGGTTTTTACATTCGCGTAATTGTCATATGGTTTCTTATTGCCCCCTTTTGCGGGGATGTGGCAAGGAGCGCATTCGGACATTACCACGGCCTTCAGGTTGGATTCAAAATTCAACTTGGGTGTTGCGGCCAGTTTTTTAGACCCGGAGCAATTCGACAAAACCAGGGCCATTGCGGCCATGGCGGTAAGGAGGATCAGTTTCTTCATGTTGGTTATGTTTAATAATGGAATATACAAAATAGACCCGTAAATCAAGCAGTCCAATCGGTTGGTTTATACGGGTGGTTGCCCAGATGCCGGACAATCCGGTAACTTTACCACGTTATGATTTCTGCAACAGCCCGGACATACCGAAATGCCTATGCAGGGCTTTCCAGGGAAACCTGGTTGCTCTCCTTCATTATGCTGATCAACCGGAGTGGCACCATGGTGGTTCCGTTTATGACCCTTTACCTGACCAGTAAGGAAATGGGCTACTCGGTAGGTGAAGCCGGATATGTTTTTGGGTTATTCGGTGCCGGTGCTTTCACAGGTGCCTGGCTGGGAGGCCGCCTTACCGATCGGATTGGTTTTTATCCGGTGCAACTGTTCACCCTTTTTACAGGAGGACTTCTATTCCTGGTCCTGGGACAAATGAAGACCTATCCGCTGATCTGCCTGTTTACCTTCTTGTTAAGTTTTGTGAATGAAGCTTTCCGGCCAGCCAATTCAACAGCCATCGCCTTTTACAGCAAGACGGAAAACCGTACCCGCTCCTATGCCCTGAACCGGCTGGCGATTAATCTGGGATGGGCTGTTGGGAGCGGACTGGGCGGTATTCTGGCCAGTATCAATTACGAATTATTATTCTGGGTAGATGGTTTCACTAATATTACGGCGGCACTGATCATGTGGCTGCTGCTAAAACCTGCGGATTACAAACCTGTTGCACAAAGTCCTGCTGAGAAAGCAGATACGCTGCCCGCTTCTAAAGACAAACTATTTATGCTCTTTATCGGCGCCACTGTTTTATTTGCCAGTTGTTTTTTTCAGTTGTTCACCAACCTCCCGGTCTATTTTGAACGGGAATTACATTTGTCAAAACCAACAATCGGTTTATTGATGGCCTTTAATGGTATCCTGATCGCCGTGATTGAAATGGTCTTAATTTACCGGCTGGAGGGGAAAAGACCTGTCATGTTCTATATCACCCGGGGTATACTGCTTGTCGGGCTGTCATTCCTGCTGCTGAATCTATCTGGAATCGGTTTCATGTTGGCGCTGATCATGATTATTACGGTCACTTTCGGTGAAATCCTTTCCATGCCATTTATGAACAGTTACTGGATCACCCGGACCCAGGTATCGAACCGGGGGCAATATGCGGCTTTATATACTATGGCCTGGTCTGCCGCCCAGACCCTCGGACCGATGGGAGGCGCACAAGTGGTTCAGTACAGTAATTTCCAGGTACTCTGGTATATTACCGGTGGACTCTGTTTTGCGGCAGCCGGAATTTTTCATCTGCTGAATAAAAAAGAACGAAAAAAACTGTCCGGGCTTTAACTAAAACAGTGGTTATAAAAAACTAATTCTTCACTATCCATCAGTATAGTTTACAGAACAGTCATACAGCAACAAGAAGCAAACCCTTAATTTTGTCTAAAATCAAACACATGCAACGCCTGTTTTTATCCGCACTATTTTCCCTGTTGATTATTTCCGGCCAGGCTCAGTCCGAGGTAAAACGGCCGAAACTCGTGGTTGGGCTGGTAATGGACCAGATGCGCTGGGATTATCTCTATCGTTATTATGCGCGTTATAGCGAGACGGGCGGCTTTAAACGGTTGCTGAACCAGGGATTTTCATGCGAGAATACGCTGATTCCTTACGCACCAACCGTTACCGCCTGTGGTCATAGTTCTATTTATACGGGGACTGTACCTGCGGTAAATGGCATTTCCGGAAATGGCTGGTGGGATAAGGAAAAAATGCGTGCTGTCTATTGTACGGAAGACAAAACGGTATCAACAGTAGGAAGCAGTTCCACGTTGGGAAAGATGAGTCCGCGGAACTTGCTGGTAACTACGATCTGTGATGAACTCAGGCTGGCTACAAATTTCAAAAGCAAGGTGATTGGTGTGGCCATAAAAGACAGAGGAGGAATTTTGCCGGCCGGACATAGTGCCAATGCAGCTTACTGGTACGATAACACAAACGGCAACTGGATCACTTCGACGTATTATATGAATGAATTACCCAAATGGGTCACCGATTTCAACAGTCAGAAAATCGTTGAAAAATATTATGAAAAGGGTTGGAATATTATGTACCCCTTAACGACCTACAAACAAAGTACAGCGGATGACAAAAGCTGGGAAGCAAAACCATTTGGGGCCGTATTCCCGTATGACCTCAAGAAATTCATTGGCAAAGACTACGGTAAAATATCAACCACCCCGATGGGCAACAGCATGACTTTTGAATTTGCAAAAGCAGCCTTGACGGCAGAACAATTAGGCACAGATGAGATCACCGATTTCCTGGCAGTGAGTTTCTCGTCACCGGATTATATCGGTCATACTTTTGGCCCCAATTCGGTGGAAGCAGAAGATGGATTTCTTCGACTGGACCAGGAACTGGGCGCATTTTTGAATTACCTGGATTTAAAGGTTGGGAAAGGTCAGTATACGGTCTTTCTTTCTGCGGATCATGGTGCCGCGCATGTGCCTGAATTTATGGAAGAAAACCGATTACCCGGAGGACGTGCTTATATTGGCAAGCTGGTGGAGTCGATGAATAAAGGGCTGAAAGAAAAATATAATCTATCCGGCATTATTGTGAGTGACGACAACTACCAGATTCATTTGAACCATCCTTTGCTTGATTCTGCCAAAGCAGTAAAAGCCGAAATTACGGAATGGATCATTCAACAGCTGCTGGCAGCCCCTGGAATAGACCGGGCATTTACTTTAAAAGACCTGAATACCACGCCCCTGCCAGTCAGGATACGGGAAATGCTGAATAACGGATATCATCCGGCCCGTAACGGGGATATCCAGTTTATTTTAAAACCTGGCTATATCGATGCCTATAGTACAACCGGCACGACCCATGGTTTATGGAATCCTTATGATGCACATATCCCTCTTTTATGGTATGGCTGGGGGATCAAAAAAGGGAAAACCAACCGGGAAACATTTATGACAGATATCGCTCCGACACTGGCGGCCTTATTACATATTCAGATGCCCAGCGGATCCACTGGTGCCCCAATACCGGAAGTGCTTAAATAACACAGAAAAGCGTGCGGATCAGGAATAGTTTTTGTATTTTCAGACAAGACTTGATCGCTAAACATTAATTGTTTTGTATGAATAAAAACCGCCTGTTCACAGTCCTTTTATTGTTCATTTCAATAACAGCAGGAGCCCAGGAGGCCCCGGTTGACAGCATCCGGTTTTTTACAGATGAAGGGCTGATCCACGTAAATCTCAGTACAGATCTGAGGCAGGTTCAGACTGAAACCAGGCAAGGTGTATTTCAACAAGCTTCCATCAGCATGTTATTTCCAGACAGTACACTGATCAATGAAACAATCAGTGTGAGTGCCCGTGGAAATTTCAGACGGAACTATTGCCGGATTCCACCGATGATGATGAATTTCCGGAATAAAGGAGCCCCCCGGTTGCAATCACTGGGCAAACTGAAACTTGTAATTGGTTGTGGAATAAATCCGGTAGATGAAGAATTACTACTGAAGGAATACCTTGTTTATAAAATTTATAATATGCTGGAGGACCGGAGTTTCCGCGTCCGGCTGATGCGGGTTAACTATACGGATACCCGTAAAAAACTGAAACCTTTCAGTCAGTTTGCCTTTCTGATAGAAGATGATGGTGACATGGCCAGGCGTAACGGATGCCATAAAAAAGATGAGGTAAAAATGATGACGGAGGCCACAAACCGGGATATGATGACGATGGTGGCCTTGTTTCAGTATATGATCGGGAATACGGACTGGGCCGTACCCACTAACCATAACATCAAACTGATTTTTGATAAAAAAAACAAGAACACCCCACCCTATGTGGTTCCCTATGACTTCGATTATTGCGGCCTGGTGGATGCCAGCTACGCGATACCCCATGAAACCATCGGGACAGAAAAAGTAACCGAACGGGTTTACCGGGGCTTTCCCCGGACGATGGAAGAACTCCAGATTCAACTGGATATATTCCGGAGCAAAAAGGACAGTATATTTAAAACCATAAACAGTTTTGAATTACTGAGTAGCAAAACCAGAAAGGAAATGACCAGTTACCTGCAGGAGTTTTTTGAACTGATTGAAAATAAAAGAGCCGTCAGCATGGCCTTTATTGATGAAGCCAGGGTTAATTAACCCGGATAGAAATGGACTAAAAAACAAGTCAGCATTATTATACCAAGAAAACAAATACCAATGGACCTGAAAGAACAATTTGAAAAAGCGATTGCAGAAAGCAAAACCTTATCTGAGAAACCCAGTAACGACACCCTGCTGCAACTGTATTCATTATACAAACAGTCCAGCGAAGGAGATATCAATATTGACCCGCCGGCCAACCCGTTTGATTTTGTAGCCAAAGCAAAGTATGAAGCCTGGGCTGCTTTAAAAGGAAAAACCAATGCAGAAGCCATGACCGCTTATATTGAGCTGGTGGCAAAGCTTAAGAACTGACGGCTAACCCTTTAATACAACCTGATTGTACAGAACTGAAAGTTCTTTTCCCACTGCTTCATAATTATATATGGATGACGCGTGAGCAGCGATGACGGCCCTGTTGTACCTGTTATATGTTTTTTTCAGGTCCAGCAGGGCTGTTTTCATAGCGGTTTCATCTCCGGGTTCTATCAGTACCCCATTCGAATCATTCAGCATTTCCGGAATCCCCCCAGTCCGGGTAGCAATAACCGGTAACCCGCAACACAGGGCTTCACTGATTACGCAAGGTGCATTTTCCACCTGACTGAATAATACAAGGGCATCACACTCCCGCATGCGCTTTGCTACATCCCTGTAACTAACCTCACCATCAAACAAAATAACACCAGCCGGCAGGTCCAGCCCGGAGGCGAATTCAGCCAGGCGTTGGTCCCGGTTACCCAACATCCATAATTCCAGCTCAGGATCCTCCTGCCAGGCTGCAGCAAAAGCCCGGAGCAATCCTTCCGGATTTTTCTGGGCATTCATACCCGAAACATGGATATACCGGAACTTTGTACGCTTCACATGATCTGTGACCTGGAAACAAAAGTGGTTTGTATCAACCACATTCGGGATTGGTTTTGCAGACACTGGTAATACCAGGCGGTTTACCTGTTCTGCAAGATCCCTGCTCACCGGAAGAAACAAAACCGTCTCCCGCATTACACGTGTTATCAGGCTACGCATCCGCGCCGGTTGGCTGGAATAAGCAATTTCGCTTCCAGGCTGATAAATGGTCCAGTGTTCTGTGACCACAAAAGGGACTCCGTATTTTTGCTTTAACCATAATGCCAGCCGGCCTGCCGGGTAAGGAACATGAACATGAACTACAAAGGGGACTCCCTGATCTGCGAGATATGCTTTAATCACATCTTTAAAAATCCTATTCCAACGCTGGTAAAACAGGAATCTCCCGGCCAGACTTTTTCCTTTTCCCAGGTAAACCACCTGCTCGGTCAACCCTTTGCTTTCCTGCTTTTGAAACGCTGTCTTTCCCGGGCGAAGTGATGCATCGGCCACCAATCGTATAACATGAATATCATTGTATAAGGAAGCAGCCCGGGCATGTCGCTGAATAAAATCCCCGTCGAATGGATCGGCCCGGTTGGGGTACCAGCTGCAAAGCCAAAGTATTTTTTTCCGGGCCATAGGACTAAAATAAACCAGTATCACGGGCGGACAAAAGAAATTGCCGATTAATTATACATTTGTCTATGGCAATGATGAAAAGGTTCCGCAACATGCGGTCTGAAGACAATACCGGTTTCGGGAATAGCAGTAATAACAGCGGACGATTTTTTGATCGCCGCACCGGTGGAGCCAATGTGCACAAAAAAGGAGTAAGCCTGCTCAACCGGTATAGCTGGTATCACACGATGCTGGGAATGCCAAGGGGGAAATTTCTTTCCCTCTTATTACTCATTTATGTATCGGTCAATCTGGTTTTTGCCGGCATTTATTACCTGATTGGCGTGGAACACCTGGCCGGCATTGAACGCAGCCATAATCTAAAGGAGTTCTCAGAAGTATTTTTCTTCAGTACACAGACATTCACCACGGTAGGATATGGCCGGATCAGTCCGACCGGATTCCTGACCAGTGCCATTTCGACTTTTGAAGCGTTTATAGGCCTGCTGAGTTTTGCGATAGCCACCGGCCTTTTTTATGGCCGTTTTTCAAGGCCACAGGCCTTCCTTAAATTCAGTGACACAGCCCTGGTTGCCCCTTATAAAGACGGAAGTGCACTGATGTTCCGGATGACGCCTTTCAAAAACAACCTGCTCTCTGAAGCCGAGGTTAAACTGACATTAGCCATGCGCGTGGAGGAAAATGGGAAAATCGTCAATAAATTTTTTACGCTGCCGGTTGAAATTGATAAACTGAATTCATTTTCACTTAGCTGGACCATTGTACATCCGCTCAATGAAAAAAGTCCCCTGGCTGGTTTTACAGAAGAGGATTTCGGGAATACGGATCTGGAACTGATGGTATTCGTAAAAGCTTTTGATGAAATCTTCTCCAATACCGTGGTTGCCCGTTGGTCATACATTACGAAAGAGTTTGTTTGGGGCGCCCGGTTCAATCCGATGTTTTATGCCGGAACTGATCGTCAAAGTACGTTTCTGGATATTTCACTGCTGAACAGTTATTCCCCGGCGACCATTCCTGCTGCATCCAATACCCTTTAGTTGGTTACCGGTATGAGCCGGATAAATTCTTTACGGTTGAGGTAATAGAATGTAAGTAAATAAATCAGCGGAATAAAACTGAAGACTTTTAAAACCAGGAGCCCGGTATAAAAACCGGAGAGGTACAAACCCGCCATCATCAGGAATCCAAACAGCAGTTGCCGGTCACTGATGGCACAGGCTACTTTGAAGCAATAAACCGGAAGTTCGTTATAAACCAGTTTTAAAGGAGTAGTAATATGGTAACCATCCGTAATCACTATCCGGGGGTTGTTGGCCCCCACGGGAATCACCACCGGTTTTGTGTTACTTAGCGGGTATATTTCACGCCCGTTCACGACTGCTTTTATTTTCAGAAAACTGAGCAGCACCTGATTCTTTCGTTGCAAGACAATATGATAAGGGGCAGTAATAACTTACTGTTTTGTTGATAAAAACGGATTCATTATCACTGCCCTATATGCTTACTTCAGGGCTTTGATAATTGCGATAAAATCACTGGCCACCAGGGATGCCCCTCCTACTAAACCTCCATCCACATCCGGGCAGGCAAATAATTCAACGGCATTATTGGCTTTGACACTTCCGCCATACAGAATCGGTATTTCGTTGGCCAGTGTTGCACCATATTGATCCGCAATGACTGATCGCAGAAACTGGTGTATTTCCTGTGCCTGTGCGGTGGTCGCCGTTTTTCCGGTACCAATCGCCCAGATTGGTTCGTAAGCGATGATAATTCCTTTCAGGCTGTTTGCAGGTAAATGAAAAAGGGATTCTTTAAGCTGGTTGGCCACAAATTCGTTTTGTGTGCCAGCTTCCCGTACAGACAAGGGTTCACCACAACAAAAGATCGGAGTGATATCATGTTGCAGGCACAGATTCACCTTTGCAGCGAGTATTTCATTGGTTTCCGCATTGTATTCCCTTCGCTCACTGTGACCGATCACGCAATAATTAACGCCAATAGACTGTAACATTTCAACAGATACCTCACCGGTGTAGGCACCGGACGTTTTATGGTGACAGTTTTGTGCAGCTGCGTGGTAATTAAACTCTTCCGCCACTTCACTCCGCGTCATGATCAGGTATGGAAAGGGCACTGCAAAAATGCTGTGCTGATGCGGGGCCAGGCTGATTCCTGCATCCAGGATATCATCCAGCAGTTTTTCTCCATCCTGATAAGTCAGGTTCATTTTCCAGTTTGCGGCTGCGATTTGTTTTCTCATTGTAGCTTTTTATACAGTTTTAAAATTTTTCAAAGATATTTTGAAGGATCATTTTTTCGTCAGCCGAAATTACGGTTCCTTTTAGTTTTTTCCATCCTTCAATATCGGTCACTGCCTTTTCAAAACGATACCGGCTTAACCCCTCACTGCCCCAGGAAAAGCTCGGAATAAATTTAGGGGTGAGCCCGTTTCCAAATACATTACAACTAACACCTATAACCGTACCTGTATTGATTGATGTATTAATGGCTGTCCGGGAATAATCACCCATCATCACCCCGCATTTGGGGCCGGCCACCACTTCTCCTTCCGGTGTCCATACTTTCACGGGACTGGCATTATTTTTCAGGTTGGAATTGCTGGTACCTGCTCCCAGGTTGCACCATTCGCCGATCACGGCATCACCGAGGTAGCCTTCATGTGCTTTATTGCTATAACCAAAAAGTACAGCATTCTTGATCTCTCCCCCCCCCACACAACCCGGACCAAGGGTGGTGGCACCATATATCTTTGTACCCATTTTAAGGCAGGATTTCTCGCCCATCGCAAATGGCCCCCTGATGAGACATCCTTCCATGATTGAAGCCTCCTTGCCGATATAAACAGGTCCTGTGGATGCATTGATGATACAATGTTCCACACTGGCCCCTTTTTCAATAAAAACCTGGCCGGGTTTAATGACTTTATTGGTCCTTGAGATTGGCTGTGATTTCCGACGGGCTGTCAGTAGTTTGAAATCCTCCCGGATGGCCTGGTCATTTAAACGGATAATATCCCAGGGGTATTGAATGGTCTGAATGGCTTCTTTAAAACTCACCACGCGGGATACCCTGATCCGGTGTTTATCTGTCATTTGCTTACGGCTGAAACGGTAAGCGATATTATAACCGTCCAGAGTGGCAATGCATTCCCCGTTTTTCAATAGCCGGATCGCTTTGACCAGCGAAGGGGAAGGCAACACATTGCCATGAATCATAAAGCAATCGTATTTGCCAATCACGGCGTCCACATCAACAGCACGGGAAAGATCCTTATAATCGTCTTCTTTTTTATCAAATGAAGGGAGCCCCAGCATTTTCTCCCATTTCTCACGAATGGTCAGGATGCCTACCCGGATATCCTGGAGCTGGCGGGTCAGCGTAAATGGGTGGAGTTTTTCCGGCTGACAGAATTCCTCCGTAAAAATGATCTTGTTCATGGAATGGAATTAGGTGTAAAAATAAACAACCTCCCGGAGAACCGGGAGGTTTAAAGTATAGCCATGAAAAACAAAACTCCTCGCTTTCGCAAAGAGCTCTGCACAAGTTAATGTTTTTCTTATTTTTTCGCGTACTTCTTGTTGAATTTGTCGATACGTCCTGCCGTATCCACCAGCATGTTTTTACCGGTAAAGAAGGGGTGCGACATGTTGGAAATCTCCAGTTTGATCAGGGGATAATCTTTACCATCTTCCCACTGAACGGTTTCTTTGGAAGCGGCGGTAGAACGGCTCAGGAAAGAATGTCCGTTACTCATGTCTTTAAAAACTACTAACCGGTAGCTGTCGGGATGGAGTCCTTTTTTCATAATACTATGATTTTTAAGGCTATACGGATTTTGCCGTATAGATGAATAGATAAATTTGGGTTGCAAATATAGGCCAGAAGCGGCTTTCGGCCAAATAAAGGGGCAAAAAGATGAAAGCGCCAAGTGAGCTCAGTTTCCGGCTTTCGCCTTCCGCTTACTTACCCGACGCTTTCTGAAAACCGCCTTATTGAAGGGCTGTTTCCGGAGATTTTCCACCGTTTGAAAGGCTTCTGAATCCCCTCTTGCATTTCTGTCTTATTGCTAAGACATCGTGCAGTTGTATACCAAATGTAATCTTTTTAAACCCTGTTTCCAAATTTTCAGCCATTATGATATGCACCCATTCTGCACTTAATTATGCACCTGAAATAGCCGTTTATCCCTCTTTTAGTCACGCATATTCACATATTGAAGCGGGAACCCGAGATTGGCGGTCTTACAGAGCTGGATCACCGACTGCAGGTCATCTATTTTCTTTCCCGTTACCCGTACCAGATCATCATTGATCGATGCCTGTACCTTCAGCCCGGCGTCTTTTATCAGCTTGACGATCTTTTTGGCGTCTTCCTGTACCAGGCCATTTCTGACTTTCACTTCTTTTTTCCAGACTTTCCCGCTTTGGGCTCCAGCTTTGGATGCATCAAAAGCCTCGGGTGCAATCCCCTGCTTATGGGCCCGGCTGATCAAAACATCAATCAGTTGTCCCATTTTCATATCGTCATCGGTTTCCAGCTTGAGCAGAAACTCCTTTTTATCCAGGTTAATAACTACATGGGACCCTTTAAAATCAAACCGGTTCGTGATTTCCTTAGTGGTTACATTAACGGCGTTGTCAAGCGCCTGGGCTTCTACTTTACTGACAATATCAAAGGATGGCATAGTTGTTCGTTTTGAGTGTCCGCAAATATAAATAAGTCCTTCCTGTTAAAGAAGGACCTTTCCCGGACAGGCCCCATGAATCCGGAAAATGGGTTAATTGCCCTGCCCTACCCGGTTCTGTTCTTCCTGCGAAGCACTGTTTCTTCTCCGTGAGGGTGCGGGCTGGCCATTTGATTTGCCAAACCGGTAGGTAAAGGAAGTCGTAATCTGGCGGTTATCCCACCGGTTTCGGACAGTAGTTGAAATGATATCGTAATTGGTACTCCCCCTGTACCGCTGCATCCAGAATGGATCCCGGAGATTCAGCCGCAAAGTCCCCTTCCCTTTCAACACCGTTTTCTGTCCACCGAAGCTCAATACATACATCGGTTCATCAATGCTCAGCTGATCCACCCCTCTGGCGCGGTAAAAGCCCGTAAGTTCCAGCGAGAAACCGGGTTTCAATGTAAACGTCTGTGTCATGTTTACCATAAAAGAAGTATAGGACATATCAAGCGGTTTGTCTTCATACGTTCCTTCATAATGATTATTAAAAAGATTGAAAAAAAGATTGGACATCCACCACTTGGTTACCGGCACCGGTGCGGTAATGGCAATCCCAATATTCCGGAAACGGGAAACATTTTCAGAGGTCAGGAAGACAAGGTCTCCATCTGCTTTCAGGATTTGTGAAATCACACTATTGGTGTTGTTATAATTCAGCGTGGTAATCAGCTTGCCTTTGAAGGAATGACTGAGTTCAATATTATGGGTAAACTGGGGCAACAGGAAGGGATTGCCTTTCCGGTAAGAGAGGGAATCCAGAAAATAAATAAACGGATTCAGGTCACGGTAGTTTGGACGGGTAATCCGCCTGCTGTACGATAAGGTCAGCTGGTGATTTTTATCCGCGGCGTAACTGACAAATGCACTTGGGAAAAGGTTCGTGAAATGCCGGCGGAAGCTGGAATCATTCGTAACCTGGTATCCTTTAGCGATGGTATTCTCCAGGCGTAATCCGCCCTGGAATGACCATTTTTTTACCTGGGTATTCGCATTCAGGTAAACCGCATTAATATTCTCCTCATAGATAAAATGATTGGAACGGCTGTCGGCCACCCATTTACTCAGGTCCCACCGCTCATAATTCACCAGGTTATCATTGGTTACATAACTGCTTTTTATTCCTGCTTCCACACGTCCTCCATTTTTTAATGGATGGATATAATCGGATTTAAGAGAGTAGATACTTATTGTGGAAGGTAAATGTCCACGCAGTATCAGCGGGTCTCCGAAGGGTTGTCCGTTCCCGTTATAGAAGTCCGTACTGAGTGTCATATCCGATGTGTTATCATAGGTAATGAAATCCGCGTCGGCCGTAAGTTCGCGTCCGGATGAATCAAACTGATGGCGGTAATTGAAATTACCGGTAAAATTCCGGAAACGCAGTTGATTATCGGTCCGGGAAACCATCTGACCCAGTAATTGCCGGTCCGCATCCAGGGTATTCGTTACCGTTACCGGTGTTGGATGGCCGGAAAATGTGAATCCGCTGACCACGACTCCGAATGTATTTTTCTTATCGGCAAATAAATCAAGACCAAGTTTCAGGGTATGGTTGTTATTTCCGAATTTAAAATTGGTATTAACCTCATTGTACCCGAGAATATTTTTATCGGCATCCAGTTTGGTACGTGAAATCTCCAGGTTATTCCTGCCCCTGAACACATTGGGATTATAATTACCAAAAAAATTGATCTTATTTTTCCGGTAGTTAAAACTGATACTGTTTTGCGACTTAGGAATGACGTAAAGCGTACCAGCCTGTTCAAATAAACTGGTAGTGATGCCCGCCATGACCGATCCGTTAAATCCGGCCGTCTTTCCTTTTTTTGTTTTTATATTAATTACTCCGGCGTTCCCTGAAGCATCATACTTTGAGGAAGGATTGGTCATAATTTCGATCTGATCAATCGAAGAAGCCGGCATATTCTTCAGCAGATTGGCCAGGTCACCCGGAGAAAGAAAACTGGGTTTGCCATCGAGCATTACGATGACACCCGCTTTTCCCCTCAGACTGATAGCCCCATCATTATTAACCATAATACCCGGCGATTTTTCCAATACTTCCAGGGCCGTTGCTCCCGCATTCGTGGGCGAAGCATCAACATTCACGATGGTCCGGTCGATCTTTGTTTCGATAAATGGCTTTTTGGCGGAGATCGTTACCCCTTCCAAATTCTTTGCCGCAGACTTCAGGGTTATTTTCCCGGTTTCAGTATCTGATCCCGGAACCACTTCCATCAATGCGGTATTCATCATCGCATATCCAACAGCTGATATCATTAACAGGTACTTTTCAGCAGACAGGTTGTCAAATTCAAAACGTCCATCCTTACCGGAAACGGCTGTTTTAAAAAGGGCTGAATCCGCATACCGCAGTAAAGTAATAGTGGCACCCGCTATTGGTTTTTGTGCATCATCCTGTACATGGCCGGTGATACGTCCGGGTTTGCTTTGCGCAAGAGAGGTTAAACTGCATACGACGAGTAGCAGCAGAAGGTTAAGGTTCTGTCTCATATTCATGGCTATTGTTGGTGAAAAATCTATGTAAAAATGAAACAATCTGTTCAGCCCAAAAAAGCAAATATGACAAGCTTCGTACTTCTCGTGTTAAAGGGTCAAATAGATATGTGGTTACACAAACGGAAAAAAACAGGGATACAGCACATGTATGTTAATAGCGCATTAACATATTAAATAACAAAAGCATAAAGCCGATAGCATTAATCCTTGAAACGGACTAACGACTACCGGCTATTGATTATTGATTATTGACTACTAACTACTGTCTGCTAACTACTGACTAATTCTCCCCTCCTGTTTTAACACGGTTCTGCTCTTCAGAGGCACCGCCTGTTTTCCGCTTCTGCCCGTTATTATTCATCTTACCCTTACTGAAGCGGTAGGTGAAACCCAGGGCTATCTGGCGGGAATCCCTGCGTTGCTGAAAAGCCGCATCGATATTACTGTATTTGATGGTTCCTTTTATTTTCTGAGAGTACAGCACATCCCGCATATTGAGCCGCAACGTTCCTTTGCCTTTGAATACTTGTTTGCTGAAGCCCATATTCATCATACCAAATCCCTTGATCCGGAACACGCCATCCACGCCTCCTGTCATATAGAAACCGCCAAGTTCTGCACTGATGGTTTTACCAAGTTTAAACTGGTTATTGGCATTGAACTGCCCGGTGCTGGCGCTGATCGTAACGGGGTCCCCGTTAATAATTCCCTCAAACCGGTTATTAAACAGGTTGGCGTAGATATTCCCGGTCCACCATTTGTTCAACTGGCCGCCGGCACTCACAGCAATTCCATACTGTCTTTGTTTGGCGATATTCTGCTTGCGGATCACGGTTTCATTCTTATTGGGATCCTGTTCCAGTACTTCATTCATGATATCAGTGGTACGGGTATAGTTCAACGTGGTATTCAGGAATCCTTTATAAGTATGACTCAGTTCAATATTCTGCGAAAACTGGGGCTGCAGGTTGGGATTACCCTGCTCAAATGTGTATTTGTCAAGGAACATAATAAACGGATTCAGGTCTTCATAATCAGGACGCTCTACCCGGCGGCCATAATTCAGACCGAATGTATTTTTTTCATCTATCGTATACTGCAGAAAAGCGGTTGGGAATAACTGGGTATAGTTTCTTTTGAATTTTACGCCAGTCGTCACCTGGTTACCTTTTGCATTGGTGTTTTCAAGTCGCAGTCCCAATTGGGCTGTCAGTTTTTTTGACAGCGGACGACTGTAATTCACATAGGCCGCATTGATATTCTCCTCATAGATAAAATGATTACTGCGTCCGATATCCCTGACCCGGATGCCATAATTCAGGCTGTCGTAAATGGCATTATTATCCGTGTTCACAAAACTCGTCTTCACTCCTGCTTCAAACCGGGCACCTTTTGCCAGCGGATGAACATAATCCATTTTACCAGAATAGATGTGGATATCCTGGGGCAGACTGCCCAGTAAAGTATCTGCTTTCATCAGGGGTGCACCACTTGCATCATAGTATGCATTCACCAGGTCCTGCAGATTTGAACTGTTGTAGGTCAGGAAATCCGCATCTGCCGTTAATTCACGGCCGGTGGAATCAAATACATGTCTGAAATTCAGGTTGGCACTGTAGTTGGTCCATTTCTTTTCGTTGGAAGTACTGGCATAGGTACGACTCAATAAAGTACGATTCGGATCGGAAATCAATACATCACTGCTGTTACCAAAGGTTCCAGGATTATCAAATCCATTCAGTACAATACCAAAAGTGGTTTTCTTTGTGGCAAAATAATCCAATCCGATTTTTGCATTGTAATTCTGGCTTTTCTCCCGTATTCTTGACTCCTGATTAAAATAAGAACGTACTTCCTTCGTAGATGACTCAATGAACTTCCGTTGTATATCGAGGTCCTGGAAATTCTGCCGGTTATTATAACCCAGGGTGGTGAAGAAATTGATTTTATTTTTCCGGTAATTAAACGTGAATGACTCATTCACTTTCGGATAACGGCCCTGACTCCAGGTGGTGGAAATGGAACCGTTATAACCAAATTGTTTTGTCTTCTTTGTTTTGATATTAATAATACCGCTGTTACCGGCAGCATCGTATTTGGCCGGAGGATTCGTCATAATCTCAATCTGGTCCAGCTGATTACTGCTTAGGCTGCGCAGGTAATTGGCCAGATCGGTACCGGACAAATAACTGGGACGGCCATCGATAAATACCTGTACGCCCTGTTTTCCTTTCAGACTGATATTACCATCCTTATCAACAGATATACCCGGTGATTTTTCCAATACTTCCATGGCTGATGTACCCACATTAGTTACCGATGCCTCTACATTCACGACGGTCTTATCAATCCGTTGCTCAATAAGCGGTTTTTTGGCAGTTACGGTAACCCCGCCCATGGATTTGGGCTGTGGGATCAGGTCAATATTTTTTAACGTGATCAGCTGATTGGCGTCATTCAGTTCAATGGTCTCAGAATAGCCCTTTTCATGCCCTATTGCTGAAATACGCACGAAGTACCTGCCCGCTGCCACTCCCTCAAATTCAAATCGGCCATTGCGGTCGGCGACACTGATTTTTGCCACACTCGAGTCGCTGACCCTTAAGAGAGTAATGGTCGCCGATTCCAGGATTTTAGCACTACCATCAGTTACTGTACCCTTGATTCTGCCTGTTCCGTTCTGGGCCTGGCTTATCATTGATACAGCCAGAAGGGCGATTGCCATAAAATGTTTAAAATATCTCATAATCGTTGATTTTAATGTGTAGTACCTGTCTTTCGATATTACATCCCAAAATTCAGTACTTTGCATTACATAGTTCATTGTTTTAAATTAAACGGCCTGTTTCAGGGATGTTCGGCCGTTTCTAAGTATGGGAGTATGACGATCTGAGGGAAAGGCGGTTACAAATCTGCCCCGGATTCGTATTAAAGGCGAATTGGGCGGATAAACGGAATCTTAACCAGGATCAACTGGGAATACAGGTAAAAGATGTGCGGAGAAAGCGTTCAGAGACCAAATTCAGCCCGAATCGCTTCTGCATAAGTGCGGCCGGAGGTAAGCCGGGTTCCGGCTTTATCGTCCATTATAAAGAGATAACGGCCATTAAAATGCCGGTGCATCTCACGGATGCGGTCTTTATTAATAATATATGATTTCTGGATACGGTAAAACTGGGCAGGGAGCTTTTCGGAAAGAGTAGTAAGCGAATGATCGGTCAGGTGTTTTACGCCATCAGTCGTATGTATATACACATATTTGTCCTCCGCTTCCATGTAGGCAATCTGTTCAAAGCGCAGCAGGATAATCCTGTCTCCTATCCTGATAGGCAGGGCGGTTGCTTTGGGTGGTGCCTGTAATTGCCGGATTATTTCCTGTAGTCCGCTTACATCAATACCGGGACCAGTTCCGGCAATTTTTCCAAACTCCGTTAATTTCCGGATGCTTTGCTCCAGCCGTTCTTCTTTGATGGGCTTCAGCAGGTAGTCAATGGAAAAACTTTCAAAGGCCTTGATTGCATATTGCTCGTAAGCGGTGGTGAAAATAATATTGGGTTTATACTCGAGTTGTTCAATTACTTCAAAACCGGTGAGGTCGGGCATCTGGATATCCAGGAAAATAAGATCCGGACGGAGGGCGTGAATTTTCTCAATAGCTTTCCTCCCGTTTCCCGCCTCGTCAATTACTTCAATACTTCCACTGAATTCAGCTAACAGGCTTTTCATGAGACGGCGGGCAGCCGGCTCATCATCAATGACAATCGTTTTAAATAACCGGTTCATTCTTGATCAGTTTATTTAGTGTGAGTATAACCTGTTTTGCCGGCTCATTTACAAACCGGATTTCATAGAGGCCGGGAAACAAAAGGTCCATTTTATCATAGACACTTTTCACTCCATAACCGGGTGTCAGTTCATCCGGAAATGCCGGACCATTATCCGCAATACTAATCTGCAGACTATCCCCCTGTACTTTCACATCCAGGTGGATTTCAGTCATCATGCCGGTGGCTTTCAGTCCGTGCTTTACCGCGTTTTCCACCAGGGGCTGCAGGATAAACCGGGGGACCAGGTAATGACCCGCCTCCGGTTCCACCGACACGGTATAATTGAGCTGGTCTTCAAAACGGATTTTCTCGATCTGCAGGTAGACTTCGGTCATGGCCACTTCATCATTGACACTGGAAAAATTATTCTGGCTGTAATTAATGCTGTACCGGAAAAGATCGGCCAGGGCAATCGTCATACGCCGGGCTTTTTTGCCATCTGTAACAGAAAGATCAGCAATAGAATTAAGTGCATTGTACAGAAAATGCGGATTCACTTTGGAATGCAGCGCATCCAGTTCTGCCTTGGTCTTCAGCGCCATCAACCGGGTAACTTCCAGTTCTTTTTCATTCAGTTTCCGCTTACGGTCCAGTTCCACATAGCTGACTGATGCATAAATCAATCCGGCCGTGGCCGCATTATAAAAACTGAAAAGCAGGGTGGCTTTCAGGTTTACGAACTTCATTCCGTTTTGAAAATAATTAATCCCGGTATATACCAGCAGTGCGGATAAAATAATCGTCAGGATGATGATCGCATGATACTTGACAAAACTGAGCTTTTTTAATCCCCGGATCAGGTTGACCAGCAGGAAAGAATTATACACAAAAAATGTGATGAGTGTGGTATTTAATACCTGTAATAATGTAGCTTTCAGCCAACCCTTTTTTTCAGCCAGCACATAGAGTTCAGAGGAAATAGCCGTCAGCGAAAACATAAAACAGAGTGCGACCAGGAGTACGGCCAGGTTTTTCCGCAGCCATTTATAACGGATTCCGGCAAAGAGGCTGTTAAAAACAGACATCAGGTAGATTGCAAGAGTCAGCATGATAGCCGAACCCACAATCATCAGTATTTGTTTCCAGAGTGGCAATTCCATGGGGGCAAGATATTAAAACCGGGCCTAAAAATGAGCGTTTACCCGCCAACTACCCTATTTCAGGTGTGAACTGATTATCTTGCATAAAATTTAAAAATGAGTATCGATTTCAGGTCGGATACGGTTACCCGCCCCACCCCGGGAATGCAGGAAGCGATGATGAAAGCTCCGGTGGGAGACGATGTGTTTGGGGAGGATCCCTCCATTAATACCCTCCAGGAAATGACCGCTGACCTGTTTGGTATGGAAGCGGCTTTATTTTGCCCTTCCGGCACCATGACCAACCAGATTGCGATTAAATGCCATACCCAACCCGGTGACGAAGTGATTTGTGATGAGAGCTCCCATATTTATCAGTATGAGGGAGGCGGGATTGCATTGAACTCAGGAGCCTCTGTCAAATTATTATATGGTGACCGGGGCCGGATTAACGCCCGCCAGGTGGAAGAAGCGATCCAGCCCGACGATGTACACCGGGCCCATACCCGTATGGTATCCCTGGAAAATACCAGTAACCGGGGAGGTGGCAGTTGTTATACGTTCAGCGAAATACAGGCGATACAACAGGTATGTATGCGGCATGACCTGGCTTTTCACCTGGATGGAGCCCGTCTCTGGAACGCAATCGTGGCCAGGAAAGAAGATCCCCTGCATTATGGTAAAGTATTTGACAGTATCTCAGTTTGTCTGAGTAAAAGCCTGGGATGTCCCGTAGGCAGTTTATTGCTGGGCACCAAGGACTTTATCAAAAAAGCAAAACGATACCGAAAAGTATTCGGAGGTGGCATGCGGCAAGGTGGTTTTATGGCGGCTGCTGGCATCTACGCCCTGGAGCATCATATAGAAAGACTGAAAGAAGATCATGCAAATGCCAAAGCGATTGCAACGGCTATTTCATCCCGCAGTTTTGTCAAAATGATGTTACCGGTGGAAACCAATATCATCATTTTTGAGCTCGATGAAAGCCTGACGGCCCCGCAACTGGTTGCCCGCCTGAAAGAACAGGATATTCTGGGATATGCCATTTCACCAAACCGGGTAAGGTTAGTGACACACCTGGACATCACCCCGGCCATGACCGAAAAAACAATTCAAGTATTCAACCAATTATAAAATCATGTTACCCCGTATCAACCCCACACAAACCAATGCCTGGAAAAAGCTGAAAGCACACCAGGCGGAGATCAGCCAGACCAGTATGCGTGAATTATTCCGGCAGGATAACGAGCGGTTTCTGAAATATTCACTCTGTACAAAGGACCTTGTTTTCGATTATTCAAAGAATATCCTGAATGAGCAAACCCTGCAGTTGCTCAATGAACTGGCAATGTCGTGTAAACTCCCTGAAGCAATTCAATCGATGTTTAACGGGGAGCAGATCAATGCGACTGAAAAACGGGCAGTCCTGCATACAGCCCTCCGCAATTTTTCTGGTAAGCCGGTATTCACGCAGGGGGTGGATGTAATGCCCGGCATTAAGAAAGTGCTCAAAAAAATGAAGGGGTTCTGTGAGCAGATCCATAGCGGGAAACACCGTGGGTATACCAATAAGAAAATAAAGTACATTGTCAATATCGGTATTGGTGGAAGTGACCTGGGGCCGCTGATGGTAACGGAGGCACTGAAACCTTATTGGATGGAGGGGATTGAAACGTTTTTTGTATCCAATGTCGATGGCACCCATATTTCGGAAACCCTGAAAAAAGTGGATCCCGAACGTACACTTTTCCTGGTCGCTTCTAAAACGTTCACTACCCAGGAAACCATGACCAATGCCCTGACGGCCCGTGACTGGTTCCTCAAAAAAGCGAAAAAGGAAACATATGTGGCCAAACATTTTGCAGCCCTGAGCACGAATGAAAAGGAAGTGGTGAAATTCGGAATAGATAAGAACAATATGTTTGAATTCTGGGACTGGGTTGGTGGACGTTATTCACTCTGGAGTGCCATTGGACTGTCCATTGCGCTGACTATTGGCTATAAAAATTTTGAACAGTTGCTCAAGGGGGCCCATCATGTTGATGAACATTTTGCCACAGCTCCTTTTGATAAAAACATACCGGTGATCATGGCCCTGACGGGTATCTGGTATACCAACTTCTTTGGTGCCCAGTCTGAAGCGATTCTTCCATATGATCAATACCTGCATCGGTTTGCCGCCTATTTTCAGCAAGGCAATATGGAAAGTAACGGTAAAAGTGTGGACCGGAATGGCGAACCCGTTGAGTATGCCACTGGCCCGGTAATCTGGGGGGAACCCGGCACGAACGGACAACATGCTTTCTATCAGCTGATCCACCAGGGCACCCCGCTGATTCCCTGTGATTTTATTGCCCCGGCACAATCGCATAATCCGGTTGGCGATCACCATGTAAAACTGCTGAGTAATTTCTTTGCCCAGACCGAAGCCCTGATGAATGGAAAAACAGAAGCAGAGGCGGAAGCAGAGCTGGAGAAACAAGGTCTGAGTACAGAGGAAATTGCCCGGTTACTCCCCTTTAAAATATTTAATGGCAACCGGCCCACTAACTCCATTTTACTTAAAAAAATCACCCCTTTTACGCTGGGCGAGCTGATTGCTATGTATGAACACAAGATCTTTGCACAAGGAGTGATCTGGAACATTTACAGTTTTGACCAATGGGGCGTGGAACTCGGTAAGCAACTGGCCAATAAAATATTACCCGAATTGAAAGGCAAAACGCCGGTCACGAATCATGACGCTTCGACCAACGGACTGATCAATAGTTGGAAAAAAATGAAATAGTGGCTATATTAGTTTTAAACCCTTGTTTTATGAAAGCAGTCTTTCTTTCCATTGGCCTGCTGGCCGTTACTTCAATTGCAGGTCAGCAAAAAGAAACAATTGAGCTGGATGAGCTCATCCGGTACCGGTACGATTCATCTCTGCACAAGATGAAATGGTCTTCGGAATTTTTACAAAAGCAATTAAATCCTGCACCAAAACCGATCATCCAGCCTGAAAGTAAAGACCTTAAAGGGCAACTGGATTATCAATTACCCAATGGCGATCTGGTATTCCGTTTACCAACCGACCGGATGCCCTGTGTAAAACCAGGGAATCAGCTCCTGTATACCATGCCGGTACTTCCGTATAAAAAAGAACAGATCCAACCTGAAAAGCCGGGTAGTATCCCCAATCCGGCGTTGTAAATAACCGAATAGATCATATGTATCCGCTTAGCGGATGGCGGCTTCGCCGCTTTTTTAACACATAGTTACATAGAGACATAGGAGACACATAGAAAGAACTTGTATTTCTATGTGTCTCCTGTGGTATTCTTATAGAGCCGCCCTGCTTTAGGTCAGTAATATTTATAAGAACTTTTGATCTTTAGTGAGAAAACTAAACCTATGTGTTAAAAATTCCGCTTAGCTGATGACGGCTTCGCCGCTTTTTTAACACATAGTTACATAGAGACATAGGAGAGACATAGAAAGAACTTGTATTTCTATGTCTCTCCTATGTTATCCTTATAGAGTGTTCCCCCTTTAGGTCTGCGGTGTTTATAATGCTATAAGAACTTTAGTGAAAAAATAAACCTATGTGTTAAAAAATTCCGCGAAGCGGATGGCGGCTATGCCGATTCTTTGAGCGCTTTAATTCCATTTTATAAAGACGAAGACAATCTGCGATCCATAAAAAAAGCCCTCCGTTGACCGGAGGGCTTTGTATTAAGAGATTTGATACTACTTCATCTTAGTGAACCAGAACCAGACCGGAGATTACTTTACCGCTGTACTCATGGGCTACTTTCACCACATAAGTTCCGCGGGCCATTCCGCTCAGATCAAAGTTCATGCTCAGGTAAGGCGTAGACCGGTAGTTCAGGTCAAATGTACGGCTGGTGATCAGCTGGCCTTTCGGATTGTAGATGGAAACAATACGCTTTTCAGCAGTATTGCCTGCATAGTACAAACGTACCTGGAAGGCACCCGGAGTCGGGTTCGGATAGATCCAGAGTTTATCTGAAGCTTCTGCACCGATTACCAGTTGGTTAGATGCATTTACGCAACCATTCACATCCGTTACAGTAGCCTGGTAAGTTCCCAGTGCATCCACTGAAGCCGTTTGTGTGTTAGTATTACCAGTCAGCGGAGCACCATTCAGTGTCCAGCTCCAGCTGTTTGTTGCAGCGGCAGCAGGTGTGCTTGAACCGGTAACATTGGTTGTCGTACCCGGAACCACATTCACCACAGGTGAAGCGATTGTTACAACAGGCAGTGCATTCACTGTCAAGGTACCAAAGTTGGTTGAAGTGAAGCTTCCGCAAGCACCGCTGGTGGCAACTACTCTGTAGCGATAACCGGTCATACCAGAAGTTACATTAGAAACAGTCAGTGTTGCTGAAGTAGCACCGCTGATATTGCTCCAGGTCAGACCAGCATCGGTGCTGCGCTGCCATTGATAAGTGGTATTGGTGCCACCTGTAACTGTAGAACCGAATGTAGTGCTACCACCAAGACATACGGCACGTGTGGCCGGCGTTACAGTTGTAGCAGTGATCGGTGCGCTGACAGTAACAGGGACTGTTGTGGTTGCAGAAGTACAAGGTGTCGGTGTGGTGAAAGACACGGTGTAATTGTTCACACCAGTGGCAGTCGGTAACACATACACTGAAGTTGCAGGAGTTCCAGTATAAGCTGTGGTTGCTGCAGCATCAGTAAAGATCGTACCGGCAGGACCAGCCCATGTTCCTTGTGCAAAGTTCGGTGCAACATAAGTAATGGCCAATGACCAGCCCGTCAGGGTTCCCTGATCACCATTAAACCAGTCAGACAGACCGAGGTTCCAGGTACCGTTAATGGTAGTCAGGAGTGTTGGCCAGTCCATACCGGCTACAGTCTGATACCCTGTTCCTGAACCACCAGGTCCTACAGAAGGTCCGTAGAACTGGAGACGGTCAGCCCTGAAAGTACCAGTACGTGGAGCAGCAAAACCACTCAGTGCAACTGTACCAGTCGAACTGATCACCGTATTGGTAAAGTTATCAGTACCATTACTACCAGTACCACCATCCAGCTCAGCTATCAGGTTCATGTTTGCACCATTCGGAGCAAGCAGGTTGATTTCGAGGTCACCTACCCATGTATGGTTGATATTAAGGCGGAGACTTACGTCTGTAATAACAGAACCGTTAGGAATACCACTTACGTTCACTGAATTCCAGACACCATTAGGTGTGGCATCAGGAATAGCCAGTGGCAAACCAGCAGAAGCTGTAAAGGTTGTTGTAGTCGGTGCAGATACAATATTGGTTAATGACAGTTGCTGAACACTACCCAGACAGATGCTGGCAGAAGCAGGGCTCACAACAGGTTGAATTGCATTAACTGTTAAAGTAGAAGTTGTTGAAAAATCAACAGCTGAACAACCACCGGAAACTAATGCACGGTACTGGTAGCCGTTGAAAGCAGCAGTAACGTTTGTGAGAGTCAGTGTTGCAGTAGTTGCACCTGAATAAACACCACCATTGGTAACATTCTGCCATGCAGAAGTACTATTTGGTCTCCATTCCCATCCGTAAACAGGAAGTGTACCAGTAGCTGCCACAGTAAAGCTGGCATTGCTGCCGCATGTAGTGGTTACAGTTGTTGCGGGGTTGCTGGTAATTGTAACAGGAACACAAGGAGCAATCGTTACATTATAATCTTCTGTTTCACCAAAAGTGATAGTAGAACAGGCCAGGCCACTGGTCCAGGCGGTGCTGAAACGAACCCTTACCCGCATACGTGTAGTGATGTTTGGCAGTCCGGCAGGGATTGCAATATTGGCAGTGATTACTCCACCATTACCTACGTTACTTCCAAGATTGGTGAATTCAGAATTTTCAAACTGTCCGTTCTGGTTATAATCGATCCATACTGCAACTTGCTCTGTCCAGGTTGTTGGAACATTTACAGTAATAGGATTCGCTGCGCCAGAATAAACGATCGGTGCAGGTAATGTATTGGTATAGTTAACATAGCCAGTCGGGCTACAGGCAGATGAATTGTCTAAGGTGCTGATACGAACACGGGTGATCACATCATCGTCAGAACAATCAGATGCAGCAGGCGTACAATAACAACCTGAAGGAGGTGTCAGGGCTACCTCTAATGGATTGGATGCAGTGGTATTACCAGAGCAGGTTACATTACAACGGTAATAAGTGGCAGCTGTCAGTGTAGTGGTATAAGTGGCACCAGTAGCACCCGAGATATTAGACCAGGTGGTTCCATCAGGAGAAGACTGCCACTGGTAAGTTACGCCAGTACCGTCTGTCAGTGTCTCAAGAGACAATGTAAAGTTTGTACCAGGACAAACCGAAGCCAAGGTAGATACTGTATTTCCAGGAGCAGGTGTACCTGCGCAAGGGAAGTTAGCAGACAAGGTTACACTACCGCCAAAAAATGCAGGGGTGTTACCGGAAGGCAATGCGGGAAATACACCGGCATAACCCACATTCTGGGCAGCGATCTGCGCATTACCAACTTTAAGGCTTACTCCGCTTACTGTAAAAGTATTCGGTGTAGGTGTGGGTGAAAACGAAAAGGCCATACCCGTTGAAGCTACCACTGCAAAACGGTATTGGGTATTAGCGGGAATTAGAAAAGTCATACCTGTTAAAATAGGTACAGTGGCCAGCGCCGCAGGAACCGTAGCAGTACCTGTGGCAATCTGAATCCAGTCAGGTGCACCTACAGTAGTTACAGGTCCGGATAAAGAAGTGGAACTGTAATAAAGCGTGATGTTAGAAGTAGAACCGGCAACAGAAGTAAAATAAGGCGCCATCTGCATGCTCAGATCTGTGAATACTCTCGGAGTGGCATTCGCATTTTCAATAACGAAAGTCTGCACCAGTGGTGCAGGGTTGTTAATGGAGTAATCTCCATTGAAATTTGTACCAGATGCAGTAGAAACTGTCTGGGCATTTGTGGTCCCTGCAAAGAGGGAGAAAACAGCAATGAACAGCGGGGTTAGGAAATAAAAAACCCCACGTTTTTTAAGCGTAAATTTTGGTTGCATAGAAACAATTTTATGTTGATAAGCACTCCTTGAGAAAGGAGAAAGTCCATAATCCGGAACTAAGTTAGTTTTTTTTTGTTATCTGCGAATAAAAAGTGAAAATTTCTGTAAAATTTACGCAGACGAAACATATATAATAAAAAAAGCACCTGTTTTTTCAGGTACTTTTAATATAAAATCGTTGATAGATTACCATTTATCTACTTCTTCAGCTGCTGTTCCTGATTCGGTGCCTGACTCGGCAACCGGGGCTGAAGAGGCAGGAACTTCATCAATGGAAGCTGAAACTGTTTCCTGTGTACTGGCTTCAACAGTCCCGCCTTCTATTCCATTATTATACTCATCTGAATCTTCATGGTTGAATGCGTCAAAATCAAAATCGGGCATCAGTTCTGTTTTCACATAATCCACCGCCTCACCAAGGGCTTTGATAAACTTGTTGAAGTCTTCCTTATATAAGAATACTTTGTGGCGGTCATATCCATTATCATCAAACCTTTTCCGGCTTTCTGTAATAGTGAGGTAATAATCATTGCCACGGGTAGCTCTTACATCGAAGAAATAAGTTCTTCTTTTCCCGGCACGGATCCGTTTACTGTAGATGCTCTCCATTTTCTTATCATTGTTCTCGTACGCCACTGTATAAGTTTTTAGCAGTTAATGAATTACTTTGGTTTTGGGTGCTACAAATATAGAGATGTTTTCGAAACGGCCAAATCGCCATCCGACTTTGTTTCAAGAGACCGCAAGGTCTTTTTATTACTAACCCGCTCAGCCTGACGGAGGCATTGGTACATTATCCTGCTGTTGCTTCCTGTAAAGAGAAGCATAATAGCCGTTCACGGCCAGCAATTCTTCATGCGTTCCGGTTTCTGTTATTCTTCCATTTTCCAGCACCACTACCCTGTCAAAATTGAACAGTGAGAAAATACGGTGGGTGATTATAATAGCTGTTTTTGCTTCCAGGTATTCGTTGAGACCACTGATAATGGCTTTTTCGGTACTGGCATCCACTGCACTCAGGCAATCATCAAAAATCACGATTTCCGGGTCTTTGATCAGGGCCCTGGCAATGGAAATCCGCTGTTTCTGTCCCCCGCTCAGCGTAACACCCCGCTCCCCGATCATGGTCTCATAACGTGCTGAAAATCCCTCAATTTCCTTGTCTACACTGGCCCTGCCGGCAGCCAGCTCCACCTGGGTACGGTCAAAAGCTGTCAGACCAAACCCGATATTTTTCTCTACCGTTTCGCTGAACAGGAAGACATCCTGGGGTACATAACTGATCTGTTCCCTTAAATCAGCGAGGTTGATTTGCCGGATATCCGTCCCATCCAGTTCAATACGCCCCCCCGTTACATCAAACATCCGGAGTAACAGCTGGGCCAGGGTGGTTTTCCCACTTCCGGTACGACCTACAATGGCAATTTTTTCCCCCGGCCTGATCGCCAGATTGAAATCCTGTATGGCCCGGATGCCGGTATTCGGGTAAACAAAATCCACCTGTTCAAAACGGATTTCGCCTTTCAGGATGGTTTTCTCATCCGCTTGTCCATTCCTGACCGCCGGTTCCGTTTCCAGAAATTCATTGATCCGCTTCTGTGAAGCTGCCGCCCGCTGGATCATACTGGCGGTAAGGCCGATGGCGCTCACCGGAAAAGTGAGCATATTAATATACATGACAAATTCCACGATGGTATTGACCCCGATACCATGCCCTCCCTTAATATAGTACAGCCCCCCGATCATAATGGTGAGCAGGGTGCTGAGACCGATAAGCAATGTAATAGAGGGGAAATAGATCGCTTCTACTTTAACCAGCCCCAGTACATTTTTCTTGAACTCCTCCGCATTTTTGGTAAAAAAGCCCATCATCGCTTTTTCCTGCACAAACGATTTAATCACCCGGATCCCTGAGTATGTTTCCTGCGCATTGGTGGTCAGTTGAGAAAGGGATTCCTGGATCTTTTCACTTCTGCGGTGGATCGTGTTATTGATAAAATAGATGGTGACGGCCAGGATAGGTAACGGAGCCAGTACATACATCGTCAGTTCCGGATCCCTTTTCAGCATAAAGAATACGCTCAGGGATATTATAGAAACCAGATTGGCGAGGTACATAATAGCCGGTCCGGTAAACATCCGCACCCGACTGACATCCTCCGCAATCCGGTTCATCAGATCGCCGGTACTCTGGGCTTTATAAAAAGCCATATCCAGTCGCTGGTAATGGCTGAAAACCTCATTTTTCTGCTCATATTCTATATAGCGGCTCATCACGATGATTGTTTGCCGCATGAGAAACAGAAAAAATCCCCTGAGCAGGGCCAGTACCAGAATGGTCATCCCGCAGATTGCCACAATTTTCCCGATTGAATACCCTGAGCCATCTACAGAGGCAATGAATTTATCCACCAGGAAATCATAATCGGG
>CAUJFR010000413.1 GCA_963169885.1 Bacteroidota bacterium | reverse complement strand
TACCTTTACCCCCGATGAGCCGATTAAACCGACGAGACAGTATTAACCTCTTTTCCAAATTAACCTTGCGGCGGATGTGGAACGGGCTGAAAGTGCTGGCCAGTTACCATATCAGCCGGTGGACCGGCAAGCCGGTGCAGTGGGGCTACCCGGTTTCCATATCTTTTGAGCCCACGACATCCTGTAACCTGCGCTGCCCGGAATGTCCGAGCGGACTGCGGGCCTTTACCCGTCCAACGGGTATGCTCCAGCGGGATTTTTTCAGGGAAACCATCGACCAGCTGCACAAAGAATTACTCTATCTCGTATTTTATTTCCAGGGAGAGCCTTACCTCAATCCCTCTTTTCTCGATATGGTACAATATGCGGGATCGAAGAAAATTTACACCGCTACCTCCACCAATGCGCATTACCTGACCGATGAAAATGCAAAGCGCACGATTGAGAGCGGACTGGACCGGCTGATTATTTCGATCGATGGCACTACACAGGAAGTGTACCAGCAGTACCGGGTGGGTGGCCAGCTCAGCAAAGTGCTGGAAGGCGCCCGGAATATCGTGAAATGGAAAAAAGAACTGAACAGTACTAAACCCTTTGTGGTGTTTCAGTTCTTAGTGGTGAAACCGAATGAACATCAGATTGAGGAGGTGAAGGCGTTGGCAAAAGAGATCGGGGTGGATGATGTATGGTTCAAGACCGCGCAGATTTATAATTATGAAAAAGACCCGAACCAACTGATCCCTACGATCGATAAATACAGTCGCTACCGCAAAAACGGGGATACCTATTCATTTAAGGGTAAACTGGCCAATCATTGCTGGCGGCTCTGGCATGATCCGGTAATTACCTGGGACGGGCTGGTGGCACCCTGTTGTTTTGACAAGGATGCACAGCACCAGCTGGGCGATTTAAAGAAAAAACCGTTCAAAGAAATCTGGAAGAACGGAGAATACAGTAAATTCAGGCAACAGATCCTGAAAGGAAGAAAGAATATTGATATCTGTTCCAATTGCAGCGAAGGCACCCGTGTCTGGGAGAGTTAAGAATTATCATTACACCACAAACACCCAATGCTATGCATTTACCATCGCACATTTCCACCCGTCTGCAGTACCAGCACAAAAATCTCGTGGATATTATTGACGGACTCACCGAAGAACAAGTACGCTTCCAGGTAGTGCCCGGCAAGTGGTCCATCTTCCAGCAGATCGTTCACTTACAAACCTACCAGCATACATTTATTGACCGGGTCAAAGAGATCCTCAAAGGTCATGGTCCCGTGTTTGAACGCTATACAGCCGAAACCGATCCGCAATTTCACGAAAACTGTGCAAAGAGCTTCCGCGAAGTCATGCAGGATATGATTACCACCCGCAAGGAAATGGCGAATGAAATGCTCCATTTCAGTGAGCCTGATTTTTTGAAAAAAGGAATCCATCCCTTATTCGGGGAACTGACTTTACAGCAATGGATCAATTTCTTCCTGCTGCATGAAGGGCATCATCTGTTTGCGATATTGAAGTTGTCGGGGGAGCTGAAGAAAATGAGTAATGAGTGATGTCCTAAAGCAGGAGGAGACATTTAAGACAGAAGCAGACTTACAATAGGAATGAGTAATGAGTAATCAGTAATGAGTGGAGTCCTTAAGCAGGAAGAGTTTTATAGAATATTATTCACAAAAAAAGAAGCAAATAGTGCTTCTTCCTCTTTTAATCTGTTTATTCCCTGAATGCCTCTCCCCGAGCTACTCATTACTCATCCAGTTTTCGTACTGCCTCTTCCTTTAGCGCCTATACCCGGGCTACTCATTACTGATTACTCATTACTCATCCTGCTTTCAAGCCGCTACTTCCTTTAATGCCTCCCCCGGGCTACTCATTACTGATTACTCATTACTCATTCTACTAAATCTTCTTAATCCCCTCAAAAATCGATGTATAAAACGAACTAAATCCTTCAAAAAAATGGCGGAGGGAATCGGTGAATAAATTCATAAAAGGTGGGTTAATGGTTAGTGGTTCGTGACTTACAGGCGTAAAACAACTGAATTTCAGGTTCATGGCCTATACCACAAAGAGGTAATTTTTTCCACGAACGTTGCATCCGGGCTGTTAAAAAACCATTAAATACCCATTGTTGTAAAAAAGATTTGGTCTTTTCAATGTTTAAACATTAATTTTGTGGTATTAATTCAATTTTTAAAAAAATAATACCATGAGTGATTTAAGAACAAACGTAGACCAGTTGAACCAGATGATCCTGGAAGGAAAAATCCTGGACGCTTTTGATAAATTCTATGCAGAAGATGTGGTGATGCAGGACAATAACTACCCGGTGCGGGAGGGTAAGGCCCTGAATCGTCAATATGAAGAGGCATTTGTAGGCGGACTGACCGAGTTCCGTGGTGCTAAAGTGGTCAACACCCTGATCAGTGATGACCTGGCGGTTGTGGAATGGTGGTTTGATTACACCCACAAGGATTACGGGGTAAGAAACTACACCCAGCTGGCCGTACAACGCTGGAAAAACGGGCAGATCGTGGAAGAGAAGTTCTATTATAACAACTAATTAGTTGAGGCTTATCAATAAGTTTTGGGTAAAGTCACGGACTTCGCCCAAAACTTTTTACTTTTATATGGATACACCACAAATGGGCATAGAAAAAGATATACAACAGGCTAAATTCCGCAATGCACACCAGAAAGCAGGAATCAACCTGATTTATACCGTTGCCTGGATGCGGGACAAAACAAAGATGATTTTCGACTCCGAAGACATCACCTCCCAGCAGTTCAATATCCTGCGCATTTTGCGTGGCAGTTTTCCCCAACCACTTTCGACTCTGCAGATCCGGGAACGGATGCTGGATAAAATGAGCGATACCAGTCGTATTGTAGACCGTCTGATCGTAAAAGGATTGGTAAAAAAAGTAATCTGTAAGAATGATCGCCGCCTGGTGGATGTAGTGATCACCGACAAAGGCAAAAAACTCCTTGAACGCCTGGACCTGCGCCAGGATGAAATTGATGGAATACTCGGGCATCTTTCAGAAAAAGATGCTAATATTCTCAGCGACCTGCTCGATAAGGTACGGGATGGAGGCGAATGATGTAACTTCGCCGGAATATTCATTCCGAATCTGAAAACGACATGAAACAAATCCCTGCCTGGTTCCTTTTCCTGGCTATTTCCTCTTCTTTTTTCGCTTCCGCACAACCCAAATATGAATTCAGGGGTGTATGGATTGCTACCGTCAACAATATCGACTGGCCCCAGAGTGGTTATATCTCTCCTGAAAAACAAAAAGCCGATTATGTCCGCCTGCTCGAATTGCATCAGCGCAATGGGATGAACGCGATGATTGTACAGGTACGTCCCTCCGCTGATGCCTTCTACCCTTCTCCCTTTGAACCCTGGAGCGAATGGCTGACCGGCACGCAGGGAAAACCACCTTCTCCTTTTTATGATCCCCTGCAGTTCATGATTGAAGAAACACATAAACGCGGTATGGAGTTCCACGCCTGGCTCAACCCTTACCGGGCCGTACATAATCTCGGTACATCTTCCATTGCGCCAAATCATATCACCCGGATCCATCCGGAGTGGTTCCTCACTTATGGTGATAAAAAATTCTTTGATCCCGGGAATAAAGAAGGACAAAAATTTGTGGTAAATGTGGTCCGGGATATTGTAAAACGGTATGAGGTGGATGCCATTCATATGGATGATTATTTTTATCCGTACAGAATTCCCGGTAAGGAATTCCCGGATGCCGCCTCTTATGCCCGTTCCGGCACCAGCCTCGCCAAAGATGACTGGCGCCGCAGCAACTGCGATTCAATCATAGTCGCCATCAGTAAAGTGATCAAAGAAGAACGAAAGCTTTGCCGTTTCGGCATTTCTCCTTTCAGCGTATGGAGAAATAAAGACAAAGACCCGGAAGGCAGTGACAGCCGGGCCGGTACAACCAATTACGATGACCTGTATGCAGATATCCTGTTATGGCTGAAAAAAGGCTGGATTGATTATGTAACACCCCAGTTATACCTCGAAATCGGGCATGATAAGATCGCTTACGAAAAACTGCTGGAATGGTGGAGCCGTCATAGTTATGGACGGCATATTTATATCGGGCATGGCATTTACCGCACCCTGGAGAAAGCACCCAAGTGGAAAAATCCCGCCGAACTGCCCAACCAGATCAGTCTGCTCCGAAGCTATCCGAATGTACAAGGCAGTATCTATTTCAGCAGTAAGGCGTTTGAAAAGAACCCCAATGGCTGGAATGACAGTCTTCAACAGAACTATTATAAGTACCCGGCCCTTTTACCACCCATGCGCTGGATCGATAATGAAAAACCCTGGCCACCGATTGTCACCCGCAGTATTTCCAATGATTCCCTCATTCAGCTGGAAGTAAAACCCGATCCCCGCAATCATGTAGCCATAAAATACTATGTGGTGTACCAATATGCAGCTGACTCCCACAACGAGACTTTTGGCAATGTGCCCCGCTATTTATCAAAAATTGTCACTACACCTGAAGGCTTCCAGTTAAAAGAAACCCTTTCCTCCAGCCATTTCTCTTACCGTTATGTGATCACCGCCGTTGGCAAAAACAATAACGAAAGCGAAATGAGCGAGATCGCGATCTTGGTACAGCCCGGCGGGAAATGGGGATTCTACAATCCGTAAGCAGGAAGATTTATGTAAGAAAGAAGCAGGCTTACAGAGGGAATGAGTAATGAGTAGCTCGGGAAATGTCATTATTGAATAGAACAGGCTGAAAGTGGATGTTTCTTTACTGCCTCCTGAAATTTCTATTATGTAGAACTTTATCTGCTGTAGGACACCACTCATTACTGATTATTCATTACTCATTGTTCATTACTCATTTTCTTCAGGAACCAATAAAAAGAAAAACCAATTACGATGTTCTTCTGCCTGGTTTCCGGATGCTGGATATTCAGCAGACTTTTGGAAAAATCAAGCCGCAGGCCATACCTTGATTTAATCTCGTAGATAGCGGAAATCATCCAGCCCAGTTCGAAACGACGGTATTCCTCTTCTTCTTTACGATGAATGTGTTTTTTTGTTGGAATAAATCCCCCTTTCCAGTTTATGGTTCCATTAAACCCATACCCCAGGTAAGGACCGGAAGAAATAAGAAACTGGTTTTCTTTTTCACTGGGAAATTTATACACCACCATTACAGGGATCTCCAGATAATTCAACCTGACCCGTTGCGAATCTTTCTTCAGGGATTCTGTCAGAAACATGTTCGCGCCTTTTCCCGAATAGTGTATACCGGTATTAATATACCATTGATCTTCCAGGGGTATTTCTAACTGTAGTCCACCATTCAATCTTGAAACAACCGCACCCGTGGTCCGTTTATCCTGTCGGTCCGAACGATGCACCAGGTTGGATCCGTTCAATCCGGCCCTTAACCCCAGTCTCCACTGTGCTTCTGCCGGCAGGAAGGAAAGCATGAAAAAAATTACAAAAATGGATCTCATGGCAATTTAATTGTCTGACAGGCCATTCCTCCAATCCGTTGCCTGACCCGTCATCCAGACCTGCCTTTGCCGGCAGGCCGACTCCTGACTCCCGACTTCCGACTCCCGTCTCCTGACTCCCGACTCCCGTCTCCCGTCTCCTGACTCCCTACTCCCGACACACGACTACCGACTTTCTTTTTTACCTTTGCCCCCCAGTCAGGCACCCTCCCTTCCCGGAGTCTTCCCGACTACTAACTACGAACTTCTAACTACTAACTAAACTACTATGCCTGGCTACGAACTCTGGAGCGATAAAGAACGGAAAGAAGTAAATGATGTCCTGGAAACCGGAATTCTCATGCGTTATGGATTTGACGGTCCGCGTAAGGGGATCTGGAAGTCCAAAGAACTGGAAGCGGCCATCTGCGAAACCTTTGGCAGCAAATATGCGCAGCTGACCTCCAGTGGTACTTCCGCATTAACCACGGCTATGAGTGCGCTCGGTATTGGTTATGGCGACGAAGTGATCACCCCGGCCTTTACGTTTGTCGCTTCTTTTGAAGCCGTACTGAGTGTGGGTGCTGTACCGGTACTGGTGGATGTGGATGATACGCTCACTCTTGATCCGGCGGCCGTACGCAAAGCCATTACCCCCAAAACAAAAGCCATCATGCCGGTGCACATGTGCGGCAGCATGGCTGACCTTGACGCCTTACAGGCCATTTGTAAAGAGCATAACCTGATCCTGATCGAGGATGCCTGCCAGAGTATCGGTGGTAGTTATAAAGGTAAAATGCTCGGAAGTATCGGGGATGCCGGTACCTTCTCTTTCGACTTTGTAAAAACCATGACCTGTGCAGAAGGCGGGGTGGTGATGACCAACCGCGAAGATATTTATGTAAAAAGCGATGGCTATACTGATCACGGTC
>CAUJFR010000412.1 GCA_963169885.1 Bacteroidota bacterium | reverse complement strand
AATCAACAGAAAACTGGCCAGTACGTGTAAGTTCGAATATTGCGCTGGCCTGTTCCCTGGCCATTTTCCATATTTCAAGTTCTTCAAATCTCGAAACAGTTGCCATAATTCAGAATTTTCATAAATAATAGCGATAAGTCAGTTAAACCTATCAGTCTAAATATCTACAAAAAAACTTTCACAAATCCATACCGTCGCCACACTTTATTGAATATTCGATCTTTCAACCTCGAACCTCCAACCTCCAACTTCCAACCTCCAACCTCCAACCTCCAACCTCCAACCTCCAACCTCCAACTTTTTTAGTAGGTTTGTGGTATAAACCACTCACCATGTCCACTTACTATAAAGATAAGGTTGTCGTTGTGACCGGCGGTACAGACGGAATCGGGAAAGCACTGGTAGAAAAACTGCTTGATATGGGTGCCAAAGTAGCCACCTGTGGCAGAAGCCATGATAAACTCTACCAGTTGCAGGCCAGTCACCCCTCTTCTGCCCTGCATACGATGGTAGCCGATGTGAGTAATGAAAATGATTGCCGGCGGCTGATGGAAACCACCATCCGGATGTTTGGGGGTATCGATGTACTTATCAATAATGCCGGTATTTCCATGCGGGCTATCCTCCAGGAAGCAAGCACCGAAGTTTTTAAAAAAGTAATGGACATTAATTATTTCGGGGTGATCTATTGCACCAAATACGCCCTTGATTCAATCATAGAACGGAAAGGGACGATTGTCGGGGTTTCTTCCATTGCCGGTTACCGGGGACTTCCAGGCCGCAGTGGTTATTCTGCCAGCAAATTTGCCCTGCAAGGCTGGCTCGAATCCATCAAAACCGAATTAATGACCCAGGGGGTACATGTAATGTGGGTATGTCCGGGGTTCACCACCTCCAATATCCGCAATGCCGCCCTGAATAAAGATGCGGATTCACACGGGGAAACACCGATGGATGAAAGCAAAATGATGCCGGCTGATGAATGCGCCGACCATATTCTTCGGGCCATCCGGAAAAAGAAAAGGACCCTGGTGCTGACCTTTACCGGTAAGCGCACGGTATTTATGCAGAAATTCATGCCCGGACTGGCCGATAAAATGGTACATAAATTCTTTTTCAAAGACGGTAAACTGGCCAAATAATCCTCCAGATTCATTAAACCACATTCATTTTGGCCTTAGTAACCCTTACATCGGATATTGGCAGTCCCGATTACCTCGTGGGAGCGATTAAGGCGCAGTTATTACAGACCAATCCCGAATTCAGGCTGATCGATATTTCCCATACGATTCCGCCTTTCAATTATCCACAGGCGGCCTATGTTTGTCGCAGCGCCATACGCCAGTTCCCGGATTTCAGTTACCATATTATCCTGGTCAATCTCTTTGATAAAAAGCCGGAACAGCTTTTACTGGCTTTTCACCAGAACCAGTATTTTCTCTGTGCGGATAATGGTTTACTGACCATGATCCTGGAAGACAATCCGGAAGTGATCATTGGGCTCCCGCTGGATAAAGACGCCGTCAAAAACACCATCTACCTGACTTCAGTGATGGGAGAAGCCGTCAATAAACTGGTCCGCGGGGAATCCATCCAGCGGATCGGGATACCAGATGTTTCTTATCAGGAAAAAAGACACCTGCGCCCAATGGTAGAAAATAATAGCCTGGAAGGACAGATCATCTTTATCGACAGTTTTGAAAACGTAATCGTCAATATTACCCGCGAGCAGTTTGAGGAACAACGGAATGGCCGCCGCTTCACCATTGTTTTTAAAAGGGATGAAGTGATCGATAAAATCAGTGAAACATATGCCGATGTGCCTGAGGGCGAGAAACTGGCCCTTTTTAACAGTGCCGGCTACCTCGAAATTGCCATTAACAAGGGAAATGCAGCCGGCTTATTCGGCCTGAAAGGCTTTTCTGAAAAATTAAGGCAGGCCCAACTCTCCTACCAGACCGTCCGGGTTTACTTTTCGTAAAATTTACCCTGAACTCCGGGAAGTACGAAAGTTTTCCTAAATTGCTAATTCTGCGGAAGCAGAATCAAAATCTAGGGCTGAAACCCTATTTTTGCCGACGCCTTGTCATTTCGGATGGGGCATGAGTAAACTATCAAAATCAGGTTTTTATGAACTTCAGAAAAGTCAACAACATTACAGGCTGGCTGGTTTTCCTTATAGCCCTTGGCACTTATTTTCTGACCCGTGAGGCAAGGGGCAGTTTATGGGATTGTGGCGAGTTTATTTCCAGTGCCGATAAGATGCAGTTACCCCACCCTCCCGGTGCCCCGATGTTTGTACTGCTTGGGCGTTTTTTCATAATCCTTTTCGGGGATAATTCGCAAACGGCGGCCAGTGCGGTAAACTTTATGAGTGCCATGGCCAGTGCCGGTACCATTCTTTTTCTTTTCTGGAGTGTGACCCACTTTGCCCGTAAAATGTTTGTGAATGTCGGTGAGGAGTTAACCGCTTCCCAGTTATTTACCACCATGGCCGCCGGTGTGGTAGGTGCCCTGGCTTATACCTTCAGCGATTCATTCTGGTATAGTGCAGTTGAAGGGGAAGTATATGCGTTATCTTCTTTCTTTACCGCCCTGGTATTCTGGGCCATGTTGAAATGGGAGCATGCAGATGAGCATGCAGGTAATGAACCTGGTGCAAGAGCGAAAAGCGATCGCTGGATTGTATTCCTGTTCTTTATGATGGGACTTTCCATTGGTGTTCACCTGCTGAACCTGCTGACCATTCCGGCCATCGTAATGATCTATTATTACCGTCGTTTCCAGGTCAGCACCAAAGGTGCTATCCTGGCTTTCATCATGGGTTGCCTGATCACCGGTCTGGTACAGGTGGGTGTCATTCAATTCTCCATGAAAGCGGCCGGTCAGTTTGATGTGTTTTTTGTGAATAGCCTGGATATGCCATTTTTCTCCGGTTTCGCTATCTACTTCCTCTTACTGGCAGCGGTGATCGGATGGGCCCTTGGTTTTAAAGAGAAGACCATTAATCAGACCAAACTGATCATCTGGTTTATCGCCTTCCTTTTATTGTCTGCTTTACCTTTTGTCATTGTACCCGGAGAAGGACTGAAGTTCCTGCCGTTTATACTGATTGTTGGTACCGCTGTGGCATTTGGTTATTTCCTGAAGCCCTCAGCGTTACGCATCATTAAACTCTCGCTCTGGTGTTATGCTTTTATGATGCTGGGCTATTTCATGTATTTCACAGCAATCATCCGTTCCAATGCCAATCCCAGCATTGACATGAACAATGTAGACAACCCGATCAGTCTTGTGTATTACCTCAGCCGTGAACAATACGGAAGTGCCCCATTGGTTTACGGACCTCATTATGCAGCTGACCCCCGTGAAGACCTGGTGGAAGGAAAACCTTATGTGGAAGGGGAAATGAAATATGTAAAAGGTGCGGATAAATATATCCAGTTGGGCCGTGCACAGGAATACAATTATAAAAGCGAGGTAAAACAATTATTCCCGCGTGTCTGGGATTCCAGCGATGACCAGTACCATGCTCAGACCTATGCGGAATGGCTGGGACTTGGACAGAATCAGCAGACCGGTAAATATGAGGCCCCGACCTATGGCGATAATATGGAGTGGTTCTTTACCTACCAGATGAGTCATATGTACTGGAGATATTTTATGTGGAATTTCTCCGGAAAACAGAATGATGTGCAGGGCTTCGGGAACAAACGGGATGGCAACTGGATCACCGGTGTTTCCTTTGTGGATGACAAACGACTGGGCGATCAAAGTATGATGCCGGACAGCCTGAAGAAAAATAAAGCACACAACCAGTTATATCTCCTTCCTTTTGTATTAGGTATTATTGGTTGCGTTTACCAGTTCCTGCGCAACCGCAAAGATTGGGTGGTGTCCTTCCTGCTCTTCTTCTTTACCGGTATTGCCGTTGTGCTTTACCTGAATCAGCCAGGCAACCAGCCGCGTGAACGGGACTATGCGTATGTAGGTTCCTTCTATGCTTTTGCGATCTGGATCGGATTAGCTGTTGTCGCACTCGTTAAACTGGCAAAAGAAAAAGCAGATAAACTTACTTTCCAGAATATGCTCATCTATGGTAGTACGCTCAGTTTCGCCATTACCTTTATGAGTTGCTTCCCCGGCAGCGGCGATGGAGCCCTCGTAGCTTCCTTGTTTGCCGCCGTATTATTTGCCCTGGTTACAGCCGGTATCACCTTCCTTGGACGGGCGGTATCCGGAGCTGGCACCAATGACCGGGTATTGAATATGACAACGGCTGTTTTATGTGTGGCAGTCCCTGTCCTCATGGCCCAGCAAATATGGGATGATCATGACCGCAGTAATAAAACAACAGCCCCATCCATTGCCAAAGCTTACCTGGAAAGCTGTGCCCCGAATGCGATCATTTTCACTTTTGGTGATAATGATACTTACCCGCTCTGGTATGCCCAGGAAGTGGAAGGTATCCGGAGAGATGTACGGGTTGTGAACAACAGCTTACTGGGTATCGACTGGTATATAAACCAGCTCCGTTATAAAGTCAATGAATCGGATGCGGTTGATATTATCTGGAGCGAAGACAAGATCGCCGGAAATGCCCGGAATTATGCCGTGTATGACCCGAGGCCCAGTATACCTGAAAATGTGTATTACGATCTTTTCAACCTGATGAAGGACTATGTAGGCAGTGATGATCCCAATAAAAAAGATAATTCAAGAGGTGAACCGTTGAATACATTCCCGGTAACGAAAGTGTCGGTGCCGGTTGACCGTGACTACCTGTTGAAAACAGGGGCCGTACAACCTGGTGACAGTATTATGCCGGAATTCCGCTTTGAGTTACCCAAGCGGGCCATCATGAAGAATGACCTGATCATCCTGAATATTATCGCTGCTAATAAATGGAAACGTCCAATTTATTTTACCTCTCCGATGGGAGAACTCGGTTTCGGTCCCTATATGCGTAAAGAGGGTATTGCGTATCGCCTGCTACCGGTTATGCCGAAAATGCCACAGATGAACTGGGTGGTGGATCAGTCCCTGCGTAGTAAAGGGCTCGGTGGTACACAGATCAGGGATATGAACATGGATACCACGTTCAGTAACCTGATGAACCATTATGAATTTGGCGGAGCCAATAGCAAAGGAGTATATTTTGATGAAGAAAACCGTCGGCATATACTGAGCCTCCGGAGCATCTTTGGAGAAGCCGCAGGCACCTTGGCGGATGCAGGCAAACTGGACCAGGCCAAACAGCTGATCGACAAAGTAGAAGCCGGCATCAATACCGAAAACCTGCCTTATGCCATGGCCAGCCGTTACAATGGCCATAACCAGACTGCATTGATCTACCTGGAAGGCTGTTTTAAAGCCGGCAAAAAAGAACTGGCAGAAAAAGTAGCCGCCGAAATCAGGAAAGACCTGGAACAACAAGCACGGTATTATTCATATATCAGGGATAATAAACCTGATTTCTGGGGTTACTATGAACGCTCTGAAGCCCCTATCAATGAACGTCTGCTGTTGGTCCTGAGCGATATTGAAGCCCGTTATAAGAGCGCTGCTCCCGGAAAAACGGTCAACGAACTGAATACACCCAGTATCCAGACGCCCGGTAAAACGGATACCAATAAACAGAACTAAGTAAATTCATCAGTTAAGAAAACCCTCCGGACAGGAGGGTTTTTTATTATATGAACTTACCTGGCTTCCGGTTGTTAATCCATTGATTCCTGCTTACCCGTTTTGTCGTAAATTGTACAACACATGAAAGGTTTTCATTTCACCCGTTTTGATCCGGACAAAGATGGTAAAAGCCGCTTTGAGCAGTTGCTTGACCTTTTTATGCAATTACTGACTTATACCAGCGGCGACGTGTCCGAAGCCATGCAATGGCTCAATGAACTGGATAAAAAATACCAGCTGACGGATAATGACTATGGAATGGGGGATTTCATTGAAGACCTGAAACAAAAAGGCTATATCACGGATCCTGACCAGGCCGGACAGATCAATATCACCCCGAAGACAGAACAGGGTATTCGCAAAAAAAGCCTTGAAGAAATTTTCGGCAAACTCAAGAAGACAAAACAAGGCAATCATCACAGCTTTAAGCCCGGTCAGGGGGATGAAGTAAATCCGGAAACCCGGCAGTTCCAGTTTGGCGATATGCTGGAGCAGATCGATTTCACCGAGAGTATCCGCAATGCACAGATCAATCATGGCATCGATAGTTTTTCGATGCGGGAAGATGACCTGAGTATCCGGGAAACAGATTACAAATCGCAGACCTCTACTGTACTGATGATTGATATATCCCATAGCATGATTCTGTATGGCGAAGACCGGATCACCCCGGCAAAAAAAGTAGCTATGGCCCTGAGTGAACTGATCAAGACCCGTTATCCCAAGGATACACTGGATATTGTAGTATTCGGAAACGATGCCTGGCCCATTGAAGTGAAAGACCTCCCCTATCTGCAGGTTGGACCTTATCATACCAATACGGTGGCCGGCCTGGAACTGGCCATGGATATATTAAGAAGACGAAAAAATCCAAATAAACAGATTTTTATGATCACAGACGGGAAACCCACCTGCCTGAAGATCGGAAAACGATATTATAAAAACAGTTTTGGCCTGGATCGCAAAGTGATCAACCGTTGCCTGAACCTCGCCGCGCAATGCAAAAAACTGAAGATCCCGATCACCACTTTCATGATCGCCACGGATCCGTACCTGCAGCGCTTTGTCCAGGAGTTTACTGAAATGAATCATGGGAAAGCCTTTTTTGCGTCACTGGATAAACTGGGGGCGTTTATTTTTAAGAATTTTGAAAGCGGGAAGCGGAAGACGGTGTATTGAAGAAACTGATGAAAGTAAAAATTCAAAAGTAAAAAACCGGTACCTAACGATTGACTTACCGGAAAATTTTGGCCGGGAAGACGGGAAGTGCGGGAAAAAAATCGGCTAAAGCCGTTTAAATACACAAGAAAAAATGGTTTTTTCTTATTTTATTTGAAAAGGTGGGGTGGTCAGGAATTTTATTTTGCCAAACGTTACATTACTGGCAAATTTCTAATCATTTAAACCTTATCGGATGTATCAATTATCTAACCATGAAAAATGGCTTTGTTCAGAAATTGTGGATTGCGCCTACCGGGTACATAAAAAATTAGGCCCAGGGCTTTTAGAAAAAATATACGAAGCCTGTTTTTGTTATGAACTCTCAAAAAAAAGCATACAAAACCGCCGTCAGGTAGATTTGCCGTTTAAATATGATGAGCTGATATTTGATGAGGGCCTAAGGATAGATGTTCTTGTAGATGAAATTATAATATGTGAACTAAAAGCAGTTGATCTGGTAAACCCACTTTGGCAAGCGCAAATTATGAGCCACCTGAAACTTACGAAAAATCATATTGGATTTTTAATAAATTTTAATGTAACATATATAAAAAACGGAATAAGAAGATACGCTATAGAATAAGCCGAAGGCGTATTCACTTATCGCTCTTACCGCCTTACCGGCTAATAATTTGCCAGGAAGACGGGAAGGATGGGAAGATAAATTTTAAACTAAAACACGAATCAGTGAATAAGCCGAAGGCGTATTCACCTACCGCTCTTACCGACTTACCGGCTAATAATTTGCCAGGAAGACGGGAAGGATGGGAAGAGAAATTTTAAACTAAAACACGAATCAATGAATATGCCGAAGGCGTATTCACTTACCGCTCTTACCGCCTTACCGGCTAAAATTTAAGTATGATGAACATTCAACAAATAAAAACCTTAGGAGAACTCAACGCCTCCGGATACCAATCGAAATCAATTAAAGAAGAGATACGCGCTAATCTCCTGAAACGGTTAAAATCCCACGAACCCACATTTACCGGAATCGTAGGATATGAAGACACCGTTATTCCGGATGTGGAGCGTGCCTTACTGAGCCGGCATAATATCCTGTTCCTCGGATTACGCGGTCAGGCCAAGACAAGAATGGCCAGACAGATGACAGAATTACTGGACGAGTATATCCCCTCTGTTGCCGGAAGTGACATAAATGATGATCCGTTACATCCGGTATCAAAATTTGCCCAGGAAGAAATTGCCACCCATGGCGATGAAACCGCTATCCACTGGATACACCGGTCAGAACGATATGGTGAAAAACTGGCCACCCCGGATGTAAGCGTAGCTGACCTGATCGGAGATATCGACCCGATCAAAGCCGCCAATTTGAAATTAAGCTTCGCCGACGACCGTGTTATTCATTATGGCATTATACCCCGCAGCAACCGGGGCATTTTTGTAATAAATGAACTTCCGGATTTACAGGCAAGGATACAGGTAGCCCTTTTTAATATTCTGGAAGAAGGAGATATTCAAATCCGGGGGTTTAAACTCCGGTTACCCCTTGATATTCTTTTTGTCTTTACAGCTAACCCGGAAGATTATACTAACCGGGGATCCATCGTAACCCCGTTGAAGGATCGTATAGAAAGCCAGATACTCACCCATTACCCCAAAGACCTGGAGCATGCACTGGCAATTACAGAACAGGAAGCGGAACTGAGTATAGATCAGCAAGCAAGAGTAGCTATCAGCGACCTGATAAAAAGACTGATCGAACAGGTGGCATTTGAAGCAAGGGGCAGTGAACTGGTGGATAAGAAAAGCGGTGTCAGTGCCCGTTTGACCATTTCAGCACTGGAGAATGCAGTGAGTTCAGCTGAACGCAGGGCAATCATCAATACTGAAAAACATACACAGATCTGGATCAGTGATCTCGCTGGTATTATCCCTTCCATCACAGGTAAAGTGGAACTGGTTTATGAAGGGGAACAGGAAGGTCCTTTCCAGGTGGCCATGAACCTCGTGGATAAAGCGATCCGGACACAGTTTATTCAATTTTTCCCCAATCCTGAACAACTGAAGAAAAGAAAGAACACCGGGAAACCGTCACAGGAACAAATAAAAGAGGACAACCCCTACCGGCCCATCACCGCCTGGTTTGACAAAGGGAATCACCTGAATATTGATTTCAATACAAC
>CAUJFR010000411.1 GCA_963169885.1 Bacteroidota bacterium | reverse complement strand
AATCCGTTCAGGGTATCGGCACCTTCTATGTAGGTAGCCAGTCCATTTTCATCCAGGTGAAAAATGCCCTCTTCGTACCCGGTCCGGAATACAGAGGTTCCGCTGGATACCCGGCGGGTGGCTTCCTCGAGTTTCCAATGCCCGGTCATCCGGTCTTCCAGTGATTTGGAACAGGAGGGGAAAAATGCCCCTACGAACAAACCAACTGTAAGAACAGCTATTATCTGGCGCATAGTGCCGGTTTTTATAATGATTTAATATTTACTCTGAATTTACGAAAAATCAGGATAACGCTATTCCCAGTTTATCCAGCAAAACTGCGGCCATTTTATAATCCGCTTCAAAACTATACCCGGCTATATGCGGCGTAATGATTACATCCGGTCTTGCCAGCAGCCAGTCCAGTTCTGCCTGTTCGGTTTCATTATAGGTGGATAATTTTTCGTTAGGCAACACGTCCAGTCCGGCACCACTGATTTGCTTCTCTTTCAGCGCATTAATAAGTGCGGGAAGCTCGATTACTTTGCCTCGGGCCGTATTGAGTAACAGGGGTTTTCGCTGCAGGGTACTGAAAAATGGCTCATTGATCATTCCGGTGGTTTCTGCTGTCTGGGGTACATGCAGACTGATCACATCCGCATATCGGGCTATCTGCTCCAGGCTGGCTTCTTTGATATAACCGTTGGCAAAGCCATATTTATATTTATCGTAGGCCAGAACGGTGACCCCGAAAGGTTCAAGTAACCGGGCAAAACTGCTGCCGGTATTACCGAAACCGATGATTCCCACTATTTTACCACTTAGCTCGATACCGGTATTCTCTATTCTTTTCCAAAAACCTTTTTTAACTTCTTCCTGGGCAATGGATAAGCGGTTGAAGAGGTTCAGCAATAAACCGAGATTATGTTCCGCTACTGCATTCCGGTTTCCTTCCGGGCTGCTGACACAACGGACACCTCTTGATTCTGCATAGGGCTGGTCGACCTGTTCCATACCACTTCCCAATCGGCCCACCCATTTTAATCGGAGCGCCTTGTCCAGCAGTTGCTTATTCACCGTAATTCTTGTCGTGACGACCAGACCTTCGGCATCCGGTATCAACGTGGCCAGTTCTTCCTCACCGATTTCCGGGGCATCGAGCACCTGGTATCCCTGCATCACCATCGAGTCCTTCAGTATGGGATGGGCTCTCCCTGTAATAATTACTTTCTTCATCTCATTTTACAAATAAGTCCGGCAAATTGTTCAATAGTCAGTTGCTCGGCTCTTTTATTAAACAGTTCATCCTCCAGAATAGCTGCATCAAAGAGGCCTTTTACAGCATTTCGCAGGGTTTTGCGACGTTGATTAAACGCCGTCTTTACCAGGAGGAAGAATTTTTTTTCATCGGTCAGTTCAAGGGGTGTCTTTCGTGGCAGCAGCCGGATCACCCCGCTTTTTACTTTCGGGGGTGGGTTAAAACATTGCTCACTTACATCAAACAGGTATTCCACGTCATAAAAAGCCTGTACCAGCACACTCAGTACACCATATACTTTACTCCCCTCTTTTGCCGCCGCCCGTTGTGCCACTTCTTTCTGAAACATCCCGACCATGCATTCCACCTGGTCGCGCCAATCCAGTATCTTAAACAGAATCTGGGTGGAAATGTTGTAAGGGAAATTGCCCACGATGGTAAATAGGCCGGTAAAAGGCGGTTCTATATCCAGAAAACTCTGATGGATCATCTTTCCGTTCAGTGAAGGATAGGTTTGCAGCAGAAAGGTCACTTTTTCCTCATCCAGTTCAACCGCTTTAAAATCAATATCCGGAAGCTCCACCAGGTACTTGGTAAGGGCGCCACCCCCGGGCCCTACTTCAAGGAGGCGTGTATAGGGATGCTCCTGCAGGGAGGCCACGATTTTACGGCAGATATTCTCATCCCGGAGAAAATGCTGTCCCAGTGATTTTTTCAGCGTGTACATGGGCACAAATGTAACCGGAATAGGGACAGGAATAAAAAAAGCCTCCCCTTTGAAGGGGAGGCTTGCAGGAATTTCCTGCGGTAATAACCAGCTACCTATTTTAGTTTATTAAACTTAGTAATCAGTTTTTTCTCATCCAGCTCGACACGCAGGAAGTACATCCCTTCTATGAGAAACGCGGCTTGTGAATAGGTCAGTGTATTACTTCCTTTCAGCAGGTTTTCCCTGAACTGGTAAAGCACTCTTCCGGCTGCATCCATTATGGTGATCCGCGCAGTACTGTTCTGCGGCACATTTAGTGAAACCTGCAGCAGGTCCTGTACCGGGTTTGGCAGTATTCTGAGTTCTGTTTCCGAGCTGTTGCTTTGGCGTACAGCGATGATATTGCTGACGAGTTCCCGTCCATTGGCCATGATTGACCGGAGGCGGTAGTAGATCATCGTTTCATTCAGTCCACTGATATTATCGGTGCCACTATACGATTCCACTTCATTCAGCATCTGATTCCCGGGGGTGGTAAATGCCTGGGTAAAATGTACCCGGTCTGTACTTCTTTCCACCACGAATGAACTGACATCCTGACGGCAGAGGGCTGTCCAGTCAAGCAAGACCACTTTATTTTGCAATACAGCTTTGAATGATATGAATTCGCAACTAAGAATATAAGGCAGACATCTCCAGTCACGCTCGGTAGCACAACCAAAAGCAACTACGGTATGCTGAACAGTGGTTGTCGAACCCGGACTGGCATCACCGGTAATGCTTCCTCCATTACCCATACGGGCAGAAGTGGCTTCTGCGCTGGAATTGTTGTTATCAAACCGGTCATCGAGTCCGTCACCGTCTGTGTCAACCCCGGTAAGTGTCACGAGGTCATCCGGCAGACCGTTCAGGTTCAGATCGTTTCCTTCAATCCGGTCAATGGATCCGTCTCCATCCGTATCCGTATCCTCAAAATCAGGAGTAGTGTCACCATCGGTATCCACGATATGCATACCATCTCCACCGAAGCCGCTGTAGTTATCGTAGGTATTATCTATCCCATCTCCGTCACTGTCATTTCCCGAAGGAAGTTGATAGCTAAGTGTGGAAGTGGCTTCCACATTATCCGGGATACCATCATCATCACTGTCGATGTCGTAGGAATTGGGCCTTCCCGTTGCATCA
>CAUJFR010000410.1 GCA_963169885.1 Bacteroidota bacterium | reverse complement strand
ACTTTCCGGTGTGGGACGAAGATCGATAATAAAGGTGCCAATCACTGAATCGGCCAACGGCTTTGTTTGCCCGCTGGCATTGAATGAAAAAAAACAGCCTGTAATAAAGGCGGTAACTAACCATTTTCGCATATTGTTCAGGTTAATGTGTTTCTTACCTGTCTTTCTTCAGGATCTGTTGAGGAGCATGAACGCCTCTCTTGATTTTTTCCGCAATCAGCAGGGCTCTTTCTATTTTCTTATCCACTGATTTCACCATATTCACCAGGGCCATCAGTCCTCGTTTATTGCCTGGTGTAAGCCGGTTAAATTCCAGCTCTGCCACCGGGTCGGTGCGCAGGACTTCCGCCAATTCTTCCGGCATCGGGAATTGTAATTCGCTGGTATCAATAGTAAATGTCGCTTTTACCTGTTTGCCTGCAACCAGCTGAAGTTGCCGGAGGTACTTACTGCCAATCATGACATAATACATACCCTCTTTGGTTTTCATCACGGCCGCGTGTAACCGGATTGTCCCTGCCAGGGTGCATATTACCCGTTTATTTCCTCCGATGCTCAGTTTTTTTACCAGGGCAGGTGACAACTCGAGGTAATGCATATACCCCTTGCCCATTTTAGCTATGGTATACAGGTCTTTCATCCGTTTTTCTCCAGCCATTCCTTCGGACTCAGGCCGGTGGCTTTTTTAAAGGCCCGGTTAAACGTGGCTTTACTGTTAAAGCCACAATCAAAGGCGATACCGAGCAGGGTTTGTTTTTTATGTTCGCCTTTGTCCAGCATTTTCTTTACGGCATCGATCCGGAACTGATTTACAAAATCGTTGAAGTTTTGTTCAAATCCCTGGTTAATGGTCCGGGAAATCACGGCCGGGTTCGTCTTTAACTCCCGGGCCAGGGTGGTCAGCGAAAGTTCGGGGTCCTCATAGGCTTTCTGGACCTGCATTTGCTGCAGTATTTTTTCCTTCCAGCCGGATAATTGTTCATCAGTTTGTTTCTTCAGGACCGGTTCCACCGAAATCACTTCGGCGTCTTCGGTTATAGCTTCCTGTTGTCCGGAGACGGGCGGCAACAGTAACAGGGTATGCCGGCTACCGGCACCGCTGGTTCGGAAAGGCACTTTGGTTTCGATTGAATTGGCATAGCCGGTAATGGCGATATAATAAAACAGGATGCCGAAGAACAGAAAGTACCACCAGAAACCTTTGTAAGCAAGGTCAACAATTTCCCCCAATACAAAGAACAGTAGCCGGAAAGCCAGCATAACCAGAAAAGCCAGGAGGAAATTCCTGACCCAGCGGAACAGGACACTGTCGGCATAGCTGATCACCTGTACCATCAGTTTGCGGTAAAGCTGGTAGTAGCGAAAGGCTAATAAGAAATAGACCAGCATGGATACAAAACCAGTCAGCTGGTACCAGGTATCAAAATCGGGATCGACGCCGGAAGCCAGGAAATAATAATCGCCTAAAACCAGTTTATCGGTCGTTACCATTACCACGCTATACAACAAGTATAGTAATCCGGGTACCAGTTGCAGCCATTCCTTTTTACCAAAACGGAAGGAAGGGTTGAGCAGGCTTTGCACATAGAAGTAGATCACCGGCCCGATGAAGTATAAATGCTGGAATGGGGTATAAAACAGGATATCCCGGTAAGGTTGGGTGTCATACCAGCCGGCAAATCCGGTCATCCAGGGGCTGATATAGAGTATACAGAGGAACAGGAACAGGCTGAGCCATTTATCGGAGCGGGTCTCATTAAGCACGCCTTTCCGATACAGTAGCAGTGCATAGACGAGTCCGTGAATAAAGAAAATCAGCAGAAGTGAGCTGAAGAGGTTAAAACTGAAATGCATGCCGGTTTCGCTGTTTCGTTGGTCGGTAAAACAGCTGTAACGCAGAAAGGGGCAAAAGGTTATGAAAAAGGGGATTCAAATCATGATCTGAGACGCGGCAAATAAAAAAAGGGGCTGTCGCAGTTCCTGTTTGCTGCATGATTGCAGGTAAACCGGATGTTGCGACAGCCCCCTGGATTCAGGACTTGGATTTCTTATTTATCCTACTTTTTCAGATTGAGACTTCTGTTGAGGGTGAAACCGAGTGACCAGTTTCTGAGTTTCAGGTTGGTGGTATTCCGGGCCAGCTGATCAATATTGGATGAGCTGGTGGTGTTACCAATATAAAACTGGAACAGGTGACCACCTGTATTGAACTCCATACCCAGGGAAATGAGGTCGGGTTTGTAGTTCACGATATTTCCGTTTTTGTCCATCAGATTTTCATACATATTTAACTGGCGGGCATATTCAAACGTGAAGTTCTTATTGGCAGCAAGTTTGTATTTACCACCCAGTCCGATAGAACCCACATAGTTACTGTTGTTGACCCCATAAGGCACCACATTGAAGTAGACCAGGGTAGGCATCAGCTGGAGGGAAAATTTATCAGAGAATTTCCGGGCAATCAGTAACTGGTGCATAAAGGAATACTTATTCCAGCCCAGGGAGATGGATGCATCTTTAGCCGCATTGGCATTAAACACGGAGTAAAAGCCAAGTGATACGGGGATATTCTTTGCCCCGGTCTGTTGACGAAGAATTTTGAATTTGGCAAATCCCTCGTACCGGTTTCTGCCGGCAGCGGCCACACCCACACTCATAAATTTGGTGGGGGAGTAGTCGAAAGACAGGTAGGTATAAGCCAGACCGGAGTTCAGACCGAGTAAGCCGGCCATATTGTCCTGGGTGGATCCACCTTCGGGCCAGATTGGACTGAAGTGGTGGGAAATCAGGAACTGTAAACTGCCGGGGCTATTGAGTTCCGTACTCTGCATATTAATAATGCGGGTGGAATTAAAAGTAGCCCGTGTGAATTTCTGTTTTGGTGCTTCCTGGGCGGGTGCTTCGGTTTCCTGTGCCATGGCAACAACCCCAAAGCCCAGTCCAAGTATAAGTGCAAATATCTTTTTCATTAGATTAATTTTTTTAGGTGAAACTTATTGAGGCTGTCCCTGGTTGATCCACTCTTTAAATTTATTAGCGGTACAGGAGGAAAGACTCAGTGCACCACCGGGGTGTCCCTGGGAACCGCCGGAGGTTGCCATGGTATTCAGAATAGTTTTGGCAGCCACCATTTTATTATAATCCAGTGTTAAAGCAATACCACCGTGACAGGTAGAACCTTTACAGGAAACATTATAAATGGGGAGAATATCAACTGTATAACGCAGGTTGCCCGATACAGTACAACCGGCTCCGTCATCATAATAGCCGAGCTCTTCACCTTGTGCCAGCCACTTTTTAATAATCACTTTTTCAGAAGCGGAGAAATCAATGGCGCCACCACCGGGGTGGGTACCACCGTTCATCCAGGTTTTAAATAAACCGACACGTCCAAGAATAGCGTCATACCAGATAGTATCGAGATGCGAGAACTGCAGGGCACGCTGTGCCATTCCGTTATTATGACAACCGCAGGCACCACCGGTAACAATCGGCACTACTTCACTTCTGAAGGAAACGCGGGGAAGCGCTGTGATATCTTCTTTATTCCTGTAACAGGATGATAACGCATAGACCATCATGGTGGTTATCATAGCTGTTAATAATACTTTCTTTTTCATTTTATTGCTGTTTTGAATGAAGTAATGAGTTAGCGTCTGATTCTGGTACCTGTTCTTTTGTATTTAAAAATACCCTGGTTGTTAAATCCGTATTTCCATACATCAGGGATATTCGGGTCGGCAAAATACCAGGCTTTGATCAGGGCGATTTCTGCAGGTTTGTAACCGGCATCATCCCATGACATATTACCACTCACTGAAGCTTCCACACCCGTAACCTGGTTGATATAGATTAAGGTGGAGTCAATCCGGCGGATAAAACAGTCGGTGGAAAGGAATGGATTACCTCTTACATAATATTGCTTGGTAGTAGAAGGGTCTGTATATACCACGCTGGAATTGGTTCTTACACTTTTTGGATATAAGATATCCATAATGATGTCGTCATAGTTCTGCAGCGGCCCGCGGGTGCTGAGGGCTGAAGTCGGCGTTGAAACTGTTTTCCAGGGTCTGAAACTGGCATTGGCCAATGTATCAGCATAGAAACGTTTTACACTGTCTTTATAAGCATTCCAAACCTGGTCGCGCAGGGTATTGTTGGAAAGCTGGCAATAAAGTGTAATCGCACTGGTCAGCGGGTTAATATAGGTATACTGAGTAGTATCGGCTGATACAAGTCCGGAGATTAACCCTTTACGGGCCCAGCCACCAGTGGCAGTAGCCTGGTTGTGACAGTTGGCGGAACCGCAACCATCAGCGATTAAACGGATTGAAGCGGGTCTGAAATCTTTCAGATCAGGTCTTTCTTTAGCACCATTCAGGATCCAGTTATAGATAATGCCTTTATCGGATGTACCTAATTCGTGGTTGGAAGCAACCGGAGGCATGGCTTTGTCAAAATCATTGGTAGTGATATACTCCCACAATTTACTGGTGGAAGGATTTCCCGGTGTAACAAACTGCATGATCTGTGCATAGGTGTCAAACTTGGGTTTAATAGAACCACCATGGCAGTTTGAAGTACCGCAGTACTCATGTACGATGGTTTGCACCCCGCGGAATTTGATCACATCATTAATACCCGGAGTACCATCAGACGGCGTAATGGTGTTGCTTTCATAAAATGAAGCATAAACGGTAGAGTCGGCACTGCCTGTGTAGGTCCTGTCGAGGTTCTGCACCAGGTCACCGGCTTTTCTACATTGAAAAACGGAGGTAGTCAGAAAGACACCACAAAGAAAA
>CAUJFR010000409.1 GCA_963169885.1 Bacteroidota bacterium | reverse complement strand
GATCTTCAGTAAAGGATATGGAATAGAAGATTTCCATACGAAAAAACCGGTCAGCGTAAACAGTATATTCAATACCGGATCAGTTAGTAAGACATTCGTGAGTAATGCGATCCTGGTACTGGAGCAAAGGAAACAACTGAGCCTGGATGATCCCCTGTCAACATACTTCCCTGATTTTAAAAACAAAGCCATTGCGGAGAAAGTAAAGATCCGGCACCTGCTCTCGCATGTAAGCGGACTGCCCGATAACCGGCAGGTGGATAAGGATCCGGTATTTTATTTAACCGCGGATGATGCACAGAACTTTGCGCCGATCCAGCAGACCGATACGCTGGTGTTTGAGCCCGGTGAACGCTATCAATACAGTAACCCCGCCTTCAACGGACTGGCCCTGATCATTGAAAAAATCACCGGGGGCAAGTGGCAGGACTTTGTCCGCAAAGAGATATTTGCCAAAGCGGGCATGACAGAAAGTGATATCACGGACGGTGCCCATCCGGAAACAGGTGTGGTACATGCGTATGCCAAAGTAAAACGGAAATTCAAAGAGCTCGATTACGGGGAAGAACCTACTTTCTGTGCAGCAGGCAATGGTGGCATCTGGTGTTCGGTGAATGACCTGCACCGGTATTTTCTGGCCCTGAACAAACCGGCCTTCCTGAATCAGGAAATTATCCGGAACAGCATGGAAGTAAAGTCCTTTACCAACTGGAGTCCGGATAAAACCCCGGCCAATGGATTCAGCTGGTTTAATTCAAAAACCATCAACGGACTCCGGCGAATCGGCCATACCGGCAGTCAGGGTGGATTCCGTGCCGATTTTGAAATGGTGCCAGAAAAGAACTTACTGGTCTGTATGTTGTTTAATACCCCTTACCCGGTTACCAAACTTATGACAGCTATTGAAAAGATTTTAGTAGAAGAAAAAATTTTATAAGATGATCATCGATTTGAAAGAACTAAAGCCTGCCGAACGGCAATACTACCTGCAACATGTGGTGGCGCCTCGTCCGATCTGTTTCGCCTCCACCATTGATAAAACAGGAAATGTCAACCTCAGTCCGTTCAGTTTTTTCAACCTCTTTTCAGCCAATCCGCCCATTGTGGTTTTTTCGCCTTCACGGAAAGTGCGTGACAATACCGTGAAACACACCCTGGAAAATGTACTCGAAGTACCCGAAGTGGTAATCAGTATCGTTACATATGATATGGTGCAACAGGTTTCACTGGCCAGCTGCGAATTTCCCAAAGGGGTGAATGAGTTTGCCAAAGCGGGTTTTACAGAAATGCCCGCTACACTGGTAAAGCCACCAATGGTAAAAGAAAGCCTGGTGAATATGGAATGTAATGTGATTGAAGTAAAACCTTTGGGAACTGAAGGCGGTGCCGGCAACCTCGTAATTTGTGAAGTGTTACGGATACATATTGATGATTCCTTGTTAGATGAAAACAAAAAGATTGATCAGCGTAAAATAAATCATGTGGCAAGGCTGGGTGGCGACTGGTATTGTGTGGTGAATGAGCAGAACCTGTTCCAGGTGGAGAAACCCAATACACAACTCGGGATCGGCGTGGATGCTTTACCCTCAACTATCCGGAACAGTTCATTACTGACCGGGAATGAACTTGGCCAACTCGGTAATGTACATACCCTGCCTGACATCGATCCTGCTTTTGAAGATGATCACCTGAAACAGATCATCCTGTATTACAGCCTGAATCCGGAAGAAATGGAAAAAGAATTGCATACTTATGCGAAAAAATTACTAGCGGCCGGTAAAGTACAGGAAGCCTGGCAGATTCTGCTGGCTGGCTGATACTTTCTGTGCGGATTGCTTTTGCTGAATTTGTTTTCTACCTTTAATGCAGCCGTTCCTGAAACAGTATGCTGAAAACAAGCCACTCATACCAGCTGCCTCTCCTTATTTACCTGCTATTCATGGCGGGTTGTGTACCTAAACAGGGAATTACCAAGGCCCGCAACGATCTGTCCACCGTTAATCAGCAGTTAAAGCAACATGATGCCGGGTTAACCGCCCTTGAAAAAGACCGGAAGAAAAAAGAGCAGCTGAATGAGATCGATGATACCGCCAGCAGCCGGATTAAAAAATTTATCGATAAAACGCATCAGCAACTTGATACCTTGGTGAGGAACAATACGGTGCTGATCGGCGAAACTGCGCTTGAAAAAGATGATTGGGACCGCCTGCGCAAAGCCCTTTCCTTTTCCCGCAAAACTTCAAAAATTATTGGCGATAAAATTGAATTCCTGAATGAGCTCATCGAGCAGAACCTGGTGCTGCGGATTGATCAGGATGTGGTGTTTGCTCCGGGGAAATATGAAGTAAACCCGGCTGTGGCAGAGGCCATTGGCCGGCTTTTTGAACCGGCTGCTAAGGAAATCGATTATCTCGTAAAAAAGTATCCGGATTTCCCGCTCTCCCTGGTAATCACGGCCAAAGGTTATTCCGATGCCACCCAGATCGCTGAAGGTTCGGGCTTGTATAAAGAATTAAAGGAACGGGTTAAACTGCAGACCAGTAATCCAGGTAATCGTGAACTCAATAAAGAGTTATCGGTAGCCCGGGCGGAAGCGGTAATCCGGTTATTTAAAAACTATACCGTCAATCGCAGTAAAACCGGGGGTAATATCCGGAATATCCTTTACCTGCATGAAGGAAAAGGCGAATCATATCCTGATCCGAAGATCAGCAATTACCAGGTTAATGATCCGCGTCGCCGGGTGGTGCTGTTGTTCTGGAGTATCTTCCCCGATTAATTATTGTCCAAAAACCTTTTTCAGGATATCTGAAGTTCGGGCCATCGGATTGGAGCGGATATTCGCTTCTTCCTGAGCCACCTGGTCAAATAAAGCATCCACCGCCTTCCCTACCACATAGGCGGTCAGATCCGGATTTGCTTTTTTGAAAGTGGTTGGAAGTTTATTATACGTGTTAACGATATCACCGTAATATTTTGTGGCATCTGTCTTTTCCAATGAAGATTTCACAGAAGGCGTAAAGGCTTCGATCAGTTTCTGCTGTGTTTTCTGTTTGAAATAACTGGTGGCCGCGTCTTTCGGTCCTTTGAGGATATTCAGCGCATCCGTCAGGGTCATTTCCTTTATCGCATCCAGAAAAATAGGTTTGGCAAAAGCTACCGCATCTTCTGCTCCGCGGTTGATGGCCAGAACGGCTTTATCCACCTGGGCACCCATCCCCATATTCCTTAAAGTGCTTTCCACTTTCTTCGCATCCGGCGGAAGCAGTACTTTGTATAACTGACTGCCAAAGAAACCATCCGTTTTATTCAAATTGAGTACAGCATTCACCACGCCCTTGCTGAGTGCTTCCTTGATTCCCTCACCGGCTTCATTTTCTGTAATACCTGTAGCTCCACCGGTTGCTTTCTTCAACACTTTAGGTAGTTTGAGCTGTGCATCGGCCTGCTGTATAGAAAGAAACAGTGTAAAAGCGGCCAGTATAAGTTTTGTTTTCATGTGTCTGAATTGATTGATAAAAATACGCCTGGTACTCCTTTACAAAAAGGATGCCCTATATTTTGACGAATATTTAAGGGAATCGTTGCCTGTGTACTATTTTATGCCCCCACCAAATACTTTACGGAGCAGCTCAGTGGTTCTTGCAGCCAGGTTTTGCCGGATATTCAGTTCTTCTTTGGCTACCAGGTCAAACAGGGCTTCGGTAGCCCGGTTAGTTACAAATGCATTCAGATCGGGATTGAGTTTTTTCAATGTAGTTGGAAAGTTATTATACGTATTCACTATGTCTCCGTAATATTTCGTGGCTTCGAGTTTATCAAGTGATGCTTTGATCACTGGTTGAAAGGCAGCCACCAGTTTTTCGGTCGTTTTTACCCGGAAAAAATGAGTGGCACTGGTATCTCCGTTTTTCACCAATCCGATAGCATCACTGATGCTCATATTCTTTATGGCATCTACAAAGATGGGTTTAGCCTGACCGGCGGCATCTTCGGCAGCACGGTTGATCTGCAGGATCGCTTTGTCCACCATTTTACCCATTCCGAGGTCACGGAGGGTATTTTCAATCTTTTTTGCATCCGGGGGAAGCAGGATTTTGTAAAATGCATCTTTAAAAAAGCCATCTTCCTTATTTAACTGAAGCACAGCTTTGACCAATCCCTGCCCGAGGGCTTCTTTGACACCTTCCCCGGCTTCCGCTTCGGTAACACCTGTTCCGGTGCCGGTGGGTAGTTTGGAAATCAGGTCGCAGCTGTTCAGTGCAACCGAAACAAAGAGCAGGAAGACAAGTTTCTTCATGGAAAATGGTTTTAAGTGATTCGTTATCCGTGCATAAGACAGATTGACAAAGCTAAAAATTATACCGGGAAAGCCATCTTTTCTTTCAAAAAACCGGCTTACCGGAGGGATATTCCCTGTTTTTGGAGCGGAAACTGAGCTCCAAAGCCTGAAAAAGCCCGAATGGGGTCTATATTTGGCACCCGGCAGACGGATATTGAAGTTTTTATTACTGATGTAGAAAGATTTAAGAAACTAAAATATCTTTGCGCCGGAGCAGGCAAAAGGGTAAATTCATACCTTAGGGCTCTGACTGCTGAACATATATGGATGGGGAGCAACCCGGAAAATCCCCCTGGAAAAGAGTACGG
>CAUJFR010000408.1 GCA_963169885.1 Bacteroidota bacterium | reverse complement strand
ACCGGTTTTTATGGCACACCCGGACTTGGGAAGAACGAAGTCAGACTGGCCTATGTATTAAACCTGGATGCCATAAACAGCGCTATGGATTGCCTGGAACAGGCATTAAAGGTATATCCCGGAAGAAAGGATCTTTAGGCGCTCCCCTCTGCTCGCAACCTGGATAAGGTCAGCATCCCCCATACTGTATTGACTACATTGGGGTAAAAATTGTGTCTAAAAACAGCCCAAATCAGCCGGAACTGATTTTGCTTAAATATAATTAATGTTATATTTAAGTGATCATTTAGTCACCTGTTTACACATAAACCAAAACCAACAACTTATGCGAAAAGCGCTGCTGCTTCTGTTAATCACCTGCATTTCATGTGTCAATTTGCTGGCACAACAAACAGTAACGGGTAAAATCACCGATGCGGCCGGATTGCCAGTCGCGGGTGTATCCATCAAAGCCATAAAATCAGGTAAAATTGCATTGAGCGGCGCAGATGGTTCGTTCAGTATTATTCTGCCTGAAGCCGAAGAACTTGAAATCTCTTCCATTGGTTATGTGAAACAAACGGTCAAACCAGGCAGTGGTCCTGTCATGATCAGCCTGGTACAATCTATTGAGGAGCTTGGACAGGTTGTACTGGTTGGTTCACGCAGAGCGGGCCGCGTGAAAACAGAAACCACTTCACCGGAGGATGTGATTAATGTGGCCCAGGTCAGCGGCCCAACGGCACGGATGGATCTTACTTCAATTCTGAACTACACGGCTCCTTCTTTTAATTATAATAAACAGACTGGCAGTGACGGGGCGGATCATATTGACCTGGCTACACTTCGCGGGCTCGGGCCGGATCAGACATTAGTTCTGATCAATGGGAAACGCCGCCACCAAACCGCTTTTGTAGCCATGTTTGGCACAAGGGGACGTGGCAATTCAGGAACCGATTTAAATGCTATACCTGCCGGGGCTATTGACCGGGTAGAAATTTTAAGGGATGGCGCCTCGGCCCAGTATGGTTCCGATGCTATTGCCGGCGTTATAAATATTATTACCAAAAAAGCGATGAATCAGGTAACCGGTTCACTTGGCCTATCAGCTTATTATGACCCGAAATTCAATACAGCTTTTGAAAGCAGCCTGCATCAGGATTATGAACATGCCGGAGAATTCGACGGCAGTGCATTTAACGGAAATATCAATTTTGGCCTGCCGCTGGGAAAAAAAGGTGGATTCATCAACCTGACTTTTGAGGGTACCAAAACCGGAAAAACATTCCGTCAGGCGCTGAAAACAGCGAATTATCTCCAGGATGACGAGGCCATGTATCTGAATATATACCGCCGGGGCCATGGGGATGCTTCCCTCGAGGCGTTCGGATCATTCCTCAATCTTGAAGTGCCGGTATCTTCAAAAACCACATTCTATGTTTTTGGCGGAACCAACAGTAAGACTTCAGATGCGTTCGCATTCACCCGTAACTGGTCCGCCCGTCCGGATCGTTTTCCCACCAATGCCAATGGCGACCTGATTGTGGTTCCCGGTATTATGAAAACGGCCAGCGATGGCGACACCTGGTACAGTCCGCATATTCAGACCGAGATCAAGGATTTTGCTGCTACTGGCGGATTGAAAGGGGTGGTCTTCAACAACTGGAGCTGGGATCTGAGTAATACTACCGGTAAAAATGATTTTCATTTTTATGGTGATAAAACATTCAACGCATCACTGGGATCCGCACAACAATTTTTTGATGATGGAGGATTCTCATTCTTGCAGAATACCAGTAACCTGAACTTCAGCCGTGAATTTGCTAAAAACTTCAACCTGGGAGTAGGCGCAGAATTCCGGTATGAAAATTATAAAATTGAAGCCGGAGAAGAAGCGTCTTATAAAAACTATGATCCCACCGGGAATAAGGCCACTGGTTCACAGGGTTTTCCCGGCTACCAGCCAGCGGATGTAGTGGATGCCAAGCGTCATGTGTTCGGCGCCTATGCCGATGCGGAATTTGACATTTTGCCCACCTGGCTGATGAACCTGGCGGTGCGGCTTGAGAATTACAGTGATTTCGGATTCACCCATAATTATAAACTGGCTACCCGGATCAAAGCATCCAAAACAGTCAATCTTCGGGGTTCATTCAGTACTGGTTTCAGGGCCCCTTCTCTTCAACAGATCAACTTCAGTTCCACCTTTACCACCGTTCAGGCAGGTAATATTGCCGAAGTAAAAATTGCCCCCAATTACAGTAACCTGGCTAAAGCCGCCGGTATTCCGGATCTCACGCAGGAGAAAAGTATCAGTGGCAGCGCCGGTTTTACCTGGAAAGCCAACTCCAATCTGAATATTACGGTGGATGGTTACCTGACAAAAATCAAAGACCGGGTGGTCATCAGCGGGCAGTTTGATGGCAGTGACCCCAACCTGGATGCCTCCCTGCGTTCGCAAATGGCCGGATTGAATGTGAGCCTGGCCCAGTTTTTTGCCAATGGAGTAAACACGACAAATGCGGGGCTGGACATTGTGGTGGAGTATAACAAGAAAATGGGGGAGAAACGTTTCCGCGCACTGTTTGCAGGCAACCTCCAAACGATGAAGATCGATGAGATTCATGTTCCGGCCAAGCTAAGCGGTTCTGCCTTCCTTCAGCAAACCTTTCTGAGTGACCGCGAACAGAAATTCATCCTGGCTTCAGCGCCGGGCATGAAAGGATCACTGAACCTGGAATATGGCATTAAAAGACTGACCCTGGGAACCCGGCTCACTTATTTCGGAAAAATAACATTGCTGGGGTATGGACAGGATGGATTGGGTATTTCACCTACGGTTCCGTTAGATAACGGAAGCGGGGATGTACCAGATCAGTTCAATTATGGTGGAAAGCTGGTAACAGATATCTATATGAGTCATCCTGTATTCAAAAAACTGACGCTGTATGCCGGCGTTGATAACCTGCTGAATGTACACCCGGATTTTGGCGTGGTAAAAGGGGCTAAAGACTGGGCCTATAATACAGAAACCGGCGGAGCCTGGGATGCCGTACAAATGGGGACGAATGGCACCCGTCTATTTGTCCGTATCGGATTTAATTTTTGACGATTGCCTGCTATACTCAAGAGGCCGTTTCGAAAGAGACGGCCTTTTTTATTGAGACAGCTATCCTCCGCTACGCGGAGATTTTTAACACATAGGTTTAGTGTTTTCGCGAAAGATCAAAAAACATAACAAACACATCTCACCTGAAGCAGGACTAAGCAAAAAGATTAACATAGGTTACACATAGACTTCCTGTATGCTAGGTGTATTCTATGTACCTATGTGCCTTATGTGTCAACCCCGCGGCGAAGCCGCCATCGAACCTGTTTCATCCCATGCTTTTTAAATTCTAAATCAGCATTTCAACTTCAACCGGAACAAGGCCACACATAAAATTGGTTTCTTTTTTTTCATAAAACAATTGCCTTAAAATAGCTCCTTATAGGTAAAGCCCTTACTATTAATAGGGGTTTTCCCGTATTTTTCTACAATCAATTCATTTACATTTGTTTACCAGCAAACCACGAATTAATTTACAAGAAATCCTTCTTATGAAAAATACCGGTAAACCCGTTTTGCAATTACCAATGTTTACAACTAACAGCAAGTGTCTTTCTATCCGATATGGAAGAACGGCAACACGCAGTAATCCTCAGTCGGTTAACCATCAACCACGAAACCAACACATTGTAACAATAATAGGAAACCGGTCTGCCATTGGTTCTCCGGCTGATTATTTTTTCACACCAGGTGCCGATGAATGGGGTAAAAAAATGCCATTTACCCCTGGCATCACCCGTAGTCTTATTTTCTCAGACTGGAAAAACCATGCCTGATACACTTCATGAACAATAAAACCATTATTTACAATACCTTTCCTATTGCCGTGACGCCACCACCTTGTATAACCGCAGCACTAAGTTCCGGCATTAACGAACCAATCTTAATGTATGAAGTCCGCCATTTATTCCTTTCATTCCGGCCGTCTGTTCAAACACGCCGCCAGTCGTGAAATCGATGAGACAAACGCAGGAGTTGTCCTTTGCTTTGGAGCCAAATCCCTGCTTTCAGGGAATTCGGTTTTTGCCATGCTGAAAGAAAAATTTCCCAAAGCTGAAATTGCAATCTGTTCCACATCCGGTGAAATATTCCATACGGAAGTGATGGATGATACCTTGTCTATTACAGCTATGGAGTTTGAGCAAACTAAAGTAGTTCCCAAACAAATCAGGATAGAATCATTTACAAACAGCTATGAAGCCGGTAAGGCGCTGGTCAGTCAGTTTGACCCGGCCGGGCTGTCCTATATTTTAGTTTTATCGGACGGTAATCATGTTAATGGAAGTGAACTCGTAAGAGGCATGAACGAAATAGCAGGAGACCAGGTGCTGATCACCGGAGGACTTGCCGGTGATGGCAGTGAATTCAGTTCAACCCTTGTAGGACTCAATAACAATGCGGAAGAAGGACTGATTGCCGGTATCGGGTTTTACGGAGATAAACTTCGGGTCCAACATGGTTCGCAGGGCGGTTGGGAAACATTTGGCCTGGAGAAGTTAGTCACCCGCTCCAATGCAAATGAATTATTTGAAATTGAAAATTACAGTGCCCTGGAATTATACAAACAATATCTGGGTCCGGAAGCAGAAGGGCTGCCCGGCTCAGCCCTGTTATTTCCCCTGGCGGTAAAATTACCAGGCACGGAGGAGCCCGTGGTTCGAACGATCCTCTCCATAGACGATAAAAAGGGAAGCATGATTTTTGCCGGAGATATACCGGAAGGTTCCAAAGTACGTTTTATGAAGGCCAATTTTGACAAACTCACGAATGCGGCGTCCGGTGCTGCTGCCCTAACCCATCATAACACAGATACCTACCCCGACCTCGCTTTGCTGATCAGTTGTGTGGGTCGGAAACTTATTTTAAAATCCAGAACCGAAGAGGAAGTGGAGGCAGTAAATGAAGTGTTCGGTCATCAGACACTGCTCGCTGGTTTCTATTCGTATGGAGAAATATCGCCGTTGAAAAACGGGGGCCGTTGCGCATTGCATAACCAGACAATGACCATTACCACTTTTCATGAATCTGAATAAACTCCTAATACGGCAGTTACAAAAGCACATTCCGGATGAACTGCGGAAGCATCCATCCATGGACAGGTTCCTGCAGGCCATCAGTGAATCCTATGATTCGTATGAAAGGGACAACGAACTGTCTTCCCGTGCATTCAGCATCAGTGAACAGGAATATAAAAGCCTCAATGAAAGACTGCTTCATGAATCCCGCCTTCGCGAAATATCGATCAAGAGCCTGAAGGAATCGGTAAAGGAACTGGACGAAGACTACGAATCAAAAGAAGAGGACGACCTGATTGATATCCTTCATTACCTGAAATTACAGATCGCAAAAAGAGCGGAGGCGGAAAATGAATTGATTGCAACGGCCAACCGCCTTTCATCACTTATACAAAATATTCAGGCAGGTATCCTGGTGGAAAGTGAGAACCGGAATGTGGTGTTAACCAATAACGAATTCTGCAATATTTTCATGCCGGGTATCCCCTATAATGAACTGATCGGGGTCGACTGCTCCAGTGCTGCAGAACATTCCAAACACCTCGCCTCCGATCCGGAAGAATTTGTCAGCAGGATTCTGACCATTGTCCAGGAGAAAAAACTGGTCACCAATGAGGAAATCAGTTTTGCAGACGGACGCTTTTTTGAACGGGATTATATTCCGGTATTTATAAACGATGAATACAAAGGCCATCTCTGGAAATACAGGGATATCACAATCAATAAGCGGATAAGGGACGATATTACTGAAAGTGAAAAAAGGCACCGGCTGATCCTGAATGCGGCCCTGGATGCCATCGTACACATAGACATCAATGGCTTAATCCGTTTCTGGAACCCACAAGCTGAAACCATCTTTGGGTGGAAAGCAGAGGAAGTAATGGGAAAAGAAATGGCGGAAATAATTATCCCGGAAAATTACCGGGATGCGCACAAAAGGGGGATGACCCATTACCAGAAAACCGGAGATGGTCCGGTACTGAATAAACCACTTGAGATCACGGCTATCAACCGGCAGGGGCAGATTTTCCCTGTAGAACTGGCCATTATCCCAATCCATGAAAATGACCGGGTGTTCTTCTGCGGATTTATCCGGGATATATCGGCCCGCAAAAAAGCGGAGGAAAAAGTAAAAGCAAATGAGCAACTGCTCCAGTTTGCCCTGGAAGGAGCCGGCGATGGTATCTGGGAGTTTAATTTTGAGACCCGAAAATCATACTACTCAAAACAAAATAAAGTATTGGCCGGATTTGATGTGGATGAAGAAATACCCAACTGGCAGGATCTTATGCATCCGGAAGATGCGCATATTTTCGAATCCCTTCATAGCGATTACCGGAACGGACGCATTCAGTTACATAAAAAAGAATACCGGATCAGGCATAAAAACGGAAACTATACCTGGATAATGGACCGGGGACGGGTGGTATCCTGGGATGAAGCCGGCAAACCATTACGCCTTGTTGGCACTCACACCGATATTACCCGGCTGAAGGAAACAGAAAATGAATTACGCCGCCTCTCCCTGGTAGCCATGGACAGTAAGAACGGGGTTGTATTTACAAAAGCAGACGGACGAATCTTCTGGTTTAATGAACGGTTCCGGCAAATGACCGGTTATGAAAATGAAGAAATTCTTGAACAAACACCGGTAGCCTTACTCAAAGGAGAATTGTCAGACAAAACGGTGATCCAGCAGATGCTGCACCAATTTTATGCGGGCGAGAGCTTTACCATTGAAATGATTGGTTATACAAAAACCAGGGATACCTTCTGGCTAAAAGCAAAAGGATATCCTGTCTTTGATGAAAAAGAAGGAATCGCGGAATATTTTACGGTCATTGAAGACATCACGGCTGAAAAAGAAGCCGATAAACAAATCCGGGAATTCGAGAGCCGGTTCAGAAAAGCCCTTGAACGGGTAGGTGATAATGCCTGGGAACATAATTATAAAACCGGGAAAACCTATTTTTCAAATACGTCCACCCTGCTGATGGACTTTAATATCGGTGAGCATGTGGACAATGCCACATTCTGGTGGAGCCTGGTGCATCCGGATGACATTGCCATGCTGGAAGAAAACAACAAAGCCTATCTTTCCGGCCAGCGTGACAATCACTCCCTGGAATACCGGATCATCAATAAAGAGCATCAGGTACGTTGGGTGCTTGACCGGGGGGTGGTTATCGAACGCGATGCACAACGGCTTCCGGTACGTATTGCCGGTACACATACGGATATTACCAACCGAAAACAGGCTGAGCAATCGTTACGGGTCAATGAAGAAAAGTACCGGAGCATTATTGCCAATATGAATCTTGGGCTCCTGGAGGTAAACCTGGACGAAATAATACTTTTCGCCAATAACAGTTTTTGTGAAATGTCGGGCTACAGTACACAGGAACTCCTCGGAAAAAAAGCGGCCGAACTTTTTGTACGTGGTGCCAATGCAGAAATTGCCGAAACAAAAAATGAAATGCGCAAAGCGGGTGTTTCAGACGCTTATGAAATCGGAGTTACCAATAAAAAAGGGGAACAAAAATGGTGGCTGGTCAGCGGAGCCCCGCGTTATGATGACCAGGACCGGCTGGTGGGGTCCATTGGTATTCACCTGGACATCACCGCCCAGAAAAACCTGGAACTGGAATTACTGGATGCCCGTGAATCTGCCGAACAATCTGCCGCTGCAAAGGAAATCTTTTTGGCCAATATGAGTCATGAGATCCGTACGCCGATGAATGCGATCATCGGCATGGGAAGACAATTACAACGGACTTCGCTGAACGATCAGCAACATTTTTACCTGGAAACAATTAACAAAGCCGCCGAACATCTGCTGGTACTGATAAATGACATACTGGACATTTCAAAAATTGAAGCAGGCAAACTGAACCTGGAATATATCGGATTCCGGCCGGATGAAGTGATCAATCACTGTATCCAGGTGATGGAACATAAAGCAGAAGAAAAAGGATTAAAACTGCTGACAGAAAACATGCCGGACAAATCAACGGTATTTTTAGGCGACCCCTACCGGCTTACCCAGATTCTGCTGAACCTGCTCAGCAATGCGATCAAATTTACTGAAGAAGGGAAGGTAACCGTTTCCTGCCTGTTGCAACCAGCTATCGACAACCGGCAGCTTATTATTCTTTCTGTAAAAGATACCGGAATCGGTATGGATGCAGAATTCCTGAACAGTATTTTCAGGAAATTCACCCAGGAAGAAAAGTCCACCGCCCGGAAATATGGCGGTACGGGACTGGGGATGTCGATCAGTAAACAACTAACTGAACTCATGAACGGGCAGATCGAAGTGTCCAGTAAAAAAGGAGAAGGATCCACTGTAACGCTTACCATACCTTTTGCCGTTGGAGCCGAAAAAGATGTACCGCAGACGAAAGGAAAAGTGATCGACAGTTCAATCCTGAAGGATAAAAAAATACTCCTGGTGGAGGACAATGAAATGAACCGGTTGGTCGCTACTACCCTGCTCGAAAATTATGGCGTGCAAACGGAGGAAGTGTTTAACGGAGCAGAGGCCGTCCGTGCGCTTAAAAATAATTATTATGACCTCGTTTTGATGGATGTACAGATGCCCGTATTAAACGGGCTGGATGCTACACGGATCATCCGGCAGGACATTAATCAATTTGTACCCATCATTGCCCTGACCGCCAATGCGATCAAAGGCGAAGCAGAAAAATGCCTGAAAGCCGGTATGAATGACTATATCTCCAAACCATTTGAAGAAGATGAACTGATCAATGCGATAGCCAGGTGGCTCGGGGAAGGACCGGAATCATTTACCCCCACTCAATCATCAGTCATGGAAAACAAACCCATTGCGCCTTTGTATGAGCTGAATAAACTGGAACGTATTGCCCAGAACAACCAACCATTTATTCTGAAAATGGTAACCTTGTTCACCCGGCAGGCACCGGTGGATGTGACAGAAATTGAAACAGCATTTGACAAACAGGATTTCAGTACCGTAAAATCAGTAGCGCACCGGATGAAACCGTCGCTTGACAACATGAGCATACATTCATTACATGAGCTGATCCGGGAAATTGAATTGTTTAATGAAGCCGAAACCTCTGCCAACCAGTTAGGGATAAAGATCCAAACGCTCCGGGACACCATCAACCAGGTCGTTGATTTACTCCAACACGATGTACTGGAAAATCCTGAATGGAAGGCTGGTGGATAAATCGTTTTGACGCATTTATACAAACAGGTTAACGTAACTTAGGTTGGTAATACATAACCATGCAAAGATTACTACTTGCCGCTTTTTTGCTAACCATGCTGTATGCGCCGGCACAGACTCCCCGCAACCTGTTGCAGCAAAAAACGGCCCCCGGGCATTTAGCCCGAATATTGGATACCTATAAAGACTGGATCCGGTATCCTGCGTATAAGGATCGCTCCGGCTGGGATAACTTTACAAGCCCTGTAAAATCGCAGCTGATAAAGGAAGGTGAAGCTTACCTGAATTATAACTGGAGATTGATTACCGCCACGCAATACCTCGAATATGAACGAAGCGGTAGCCGTACGGCCATGGAAGAACCCGCAGGTGCCAACAACAAGGCACTCAGCCGCCTGATCATCGCCGAACTGGCAGAAGGGAAAGGACGGTTTACAGACCAGATCATTAATGGCGTTTGGGCGGCCTGTGATATGCCATCCTGGGTAGCTTCGGCACACTTACCGGTACAACAATCAAAAAGAAGCCTGCCCGATTTCAGGGAAGAAATCATTGACCTCGGATCATCCGATATGGGTTCCTTCTTTTCCTGGACCTGGTATTTCCTGCATGAAGAATTTGATAAAGTTAACCCGGTGATTGCGGCAAGATTAAAAGAAACGATCCGCCAACGAATCCTCGAACCATATCTGGAAAGAACGGATTACTGGTGGCAGGCCCTCGGGGACAAGCCCGGACGGCTGGTTAATAACTGGAATCCCTGGTGCAATTTCAATGTGCTGACCTGTTTCCTGCTGATGGAGGATGACCCTGCCCGTAAAGCGGCTGGTGTATTTAAAACGATGCAGAGCACCGATCAGTTTATCAATTATGTAAAAGAAGACGGTGCCTGTGAGGAAGGACCTTCCTATTGGGGACATGCAGCCGGGAAGCTATATGATTACCTGGAATTACTCAGCCGGGCCACGGGTCAGCAGGTTCGCTTATTTGACCACCCGATGATCCGGAATATGGGCGAATACATAGTCCGCAGTTATGTTGGTAAGGGCTGGGTGGTGAACTTTGCGGATGCTTCTGCCAAAGGGGGCGGGGATGCAGGATTGATTTACCGCTATGGTAAAGCGGTGAACAGTACCGATATGCAATCCTTTGCCGCTTACCTGGTACAGGATAAAAAAGGAAATCAGGAAATTACAACGAACCGGGACTTCTTCAGAACCCTGGAAAACCTGTCCGTAGTGAAGGAAATATTAGCCGCTAAACCTGTTTTACCGGCTGTTGCACAAAGCTGGTATCCGCAAACGGAGTTTTGTTACATAAAAAACAATAATGGCCTGTTCCTGGCAACGAAAGGCGGCTTTAACAATGAAAGTCATAATCACAATGATGCAGGCACGTTTTCACT
>CAUJFR010000407.1 GCA_963169885.1 Bacteroidota bacterium | reverse complement strand
CGTGCACCACGGTCAGGCTTTTGGCGCCATTGGGACGACCACCGGCGAGATCTGTTTTAATACCGGTATGACCGGTTACCAGGAAGTGTTTACCGACCCCAGTTATTTTGGCCAGATCCTGATCATGAACAGTGCCCATATTGGGAACTATGGGGTGAAAGATGGGGATGTGGAGTCGGACAGTGTGAAGATCAATGGCCTGATCGGCCGGAACCTGGAAGACCAGTACTCCCGCAAAATGGCCAATGGGTCCTTAAATGAATACCTGAAAACCAATAAGGTAGTATCGATCGAAGGGGTGGATACCCGGGCGCTGGTGGCCCAGATCCGGACCAAGGGTGCCATGAACTGTATCATTTCCTCCGAGACTACCGATATTGAAGTGCTGAAGAAGAAACTGGCTGAAACCCCCAATATGGATGGTCTGGAGCTGGCTTCCAAAGTGAGTACTTCCACCAGTTATGAACTGGGGGATGCGGCTTCTGGCCTCCGGATCGCCGTGATGGACTATGGGGTGAAAAAGAATATCCTCCAGTGTATGGTGGACCGCGGTGCCCATGTGAAGGTATTCCCGGCCAAAACACCGCTGGAAGAAGTAAAGCAATTCCAGCCCGATGGCTATTTTATCTCCAACGGCCCAGGCGATCCTGCTCCCATGGATTATGCAGTGGCCACCGTTAAACAGATTCTGAAAGAAGAAAAGCCTTTATTCGGCATCTGCCTGGGGCACCAGCTCCTGGCACTGGCCAATGATATTCCCACGTTCAAAATGCACCATGGTCACCGCGGACTCAATCACCCGGTAAAGAACCTGATCAGCGGCCGTTCTGAGATCACGACCCAGAACCATGGTTTTGGTGTGGATCCGGATGCCGTGAAGAAAGCAGAACATATTGAGATCACGCACCTCAACCTGAATGACCAGAGCATCGAGGGGATTCGTGTGAAAGGCAAGCCCGCATTTTCAGTGCAGTATCATCCGGAAGCCACCCCTGGACCGCATGATTCGCGCTATTTGTTTGATGAGTTTCTGGATTTGGTGAAGGCGCACAAGAATTAGTTGGAGGTTGGAGGTTCGAGGTTGGAGGTTCGAGGTTCGAGGTTGGAGGTTCGAGGTTCGAGGTTGGAGGTTTCGTGAGAAGGGAAAAGGTACAACGCTTGCAATCATGCTGACAGTGGAAGATATTGATTTAATAGCTTGTTAATACTGTTTCAAATGAGTAAAAAGCCGCTTTATATAGAGCGTTTTTTTTATTTTTAGGTTACATGATGCCCCACCGCTTTATCAGACTTCTTTTATGTTTCTTTCTTTTGATTTTTCATTGGTCTCCGGCTGCGGCGCAAAGTGCGGCGAAGTATAAAGAAATCGATGCTTTTATTAAAGCAGATCAGTTAAAAGTGGAATCACCGGCTGATATCAAAGTGTTTGGCCGCGAGTTGAAACGATTATTTCCCGAGGATGAAATAAAAGCCAGGGCTGCTTTTTTCTGGCTGACCCAGCATATAAAATATGATTGTGAAGGGTACAGGAGTGGAAATATGGCCTATGAGCCAGTTGATGTCCTTGCCAAAGGAAGGGCTGTTTGTTCTGGGTTCGCCCGGTTGATGAAAATGTTTTGTGATGAACTGGGAGTGGAGTGTGTGGAAATTTCAGGGTTTGCAACCGGGATATCAGTAGATAAAGTGAATCCGGATAGTTTAGTGTCGAATCATACCTGGAATGCCGTGAAAATAAAAGGGCAGTGGAAGCTGGTGGATCCCACCTGGGGCAGGGGGTATTCAAACAATGATTGCACTGAAAGCTGGCAGGTGCTGAAAAACGAATACTTCCTGGCAGACCCAGCTTTTATGATCAGTTCACATTTCCCTGAAGAGGCGAAATGGCAGCTGTTGGATAAGCCCTATACAGCCCGTGATTTTGCCGATTCCATTGTGATCAGGAAACGAGCCGGCAACAATGGAGTGTTGCCTGATTCACTGATCAAAAAAGGGGTTGGAGAATTTTTATTCATCCAGCTTTTTCATACAAAGAAATTTGAGCATATTCAGATTCAGTTTGCCGATCAGAACAGTGACAGTGTGTTTTACACAATAAATGATGAAGTTGTTCAGGATCAAAACGGCTATTATCGTTACACCTGCCCGCTTAACAGAGCGGGTAAATTCAAGCTTAATGTATGGCTTATCAATTTTTCAGGAGATGATCCTGTACTTGTAAGATATCTACTTGAGGTTAAATCAAAATCAGGAGTGCCAGCAAAAGCAGCACATCAATAACGCTACTTCTTTAATCAGGATAGTACGAGCAGACCAATCAACAGCCCCAATAAAATGAAGAAAGGAAGAAGCACTTTCCGGTTTCCTTGCTTCCTGATCTCTTCCGGATAAGCCATAAACCCATCCACCTGTTTCTTGAAATTTGCCACATTGCCGGTTGTTTGCTGCATAATCCAGAAAAGCAGGAAAAAGAAGGGGAGAGCCAGCAACCGGCCGATGGTCTTACCTGAACTATAGCCAAAAAGCGCCCTGACCTGTCGGGTGATTGTTTCATTGAAACCGGGCACAAATTTTATCGCCGCCAGGAAAATGACAAGTATCCCTAAAAGAATCATGACGGACAGTAAGAGGTTCCCATTAAAACGGGCTTTGCTGCCGTCACCACCCCGCAGGTGGATTTCTTCGTATTGACTGCCATACAGAGCTTCCAGGAAGGTCATAAACAGATGTTGATTATTTGGATTATTTTCGGGAAATGAAGATAGCAATTATCAACGGACCTAACCTGAACCTGCTGGGGAAACGCGAACCCGGTATTTACGGTTCTATGTCATTTGAGGAATTCCTCCCCGCCCTTCGTCATAAATATGCCAATATGGAGATCAGTTATTACCAGAGTAATGTGGAAGGTGAGCTGATCAATGAGTTACAAAGGGTGGGGTTTGAGTACGATGGTATTGTTTTCAATCCGGGAGGATACACCCATACTTCTGTGGCCATCGGGGATGCGCTGGCCGCGATTAAAATCCCGGTGGTGGAAGTCCATATTTCCAATGTACATGC
>CAUJFR010000406.1 GCA_963169885.1 Bacteroidota bacterium | reverse complement strand
TGAAAAACTGACCCATATCGCCATTTTTGCCTCCGGGGCTGGCAGTAATGCCCATCAGATCATTCGTCATTTTACCGGTTCCGCAAAGGCAAAAATCAGCCTGATAGTGTGTAACAAACCTGGCGCAGGAATTTTACAAATAGCTGAAAAAGAACATATTCCGACTCTTTTAATCGAAAAAGAACTCTTTTTTCAGGGAGATGCGTATGTCCCTGAACTCCAAAAAAAGGGGATCGATCTGATCATTCTGGCTGGTTTTCTCTGGAAAATCCCGCCGGCCCTGATCCGGGCCTACCCGGACCGGATTGTCAATATTCACCCTGCCCTTCTGCCCAAATATGGGGGCAAAGGGATGTATGGCCGCCATGTGCATCAGGCAGTAATTGAAAACAAAGAAGCCGTAAGCGGCATTTCGATTCATTTTGTGGATGAGCTATACGACCATGGCGCTGTCATATTTCAAGCCAGTTGTCCGGTTCTGGAAGGGGATACTCCTGAGAGCCTGGCCAAAAGAGTCCAGGAACTGGAGCATGACCATTTTCCGAAAGTAATTGAAGGGCTGCTGTAAAATACCATGCAGGGGGTATAGTTCTGTACCCGGTTTAATTGCATCTTTATCCCTCAAACAAGCCCTTTATGAAAAAAATTACTCTGTTTTTTTTCCTCATTGCAAGTATCCTGACCAGTACAGCTCAGACCAAACCGATCCTGATCACACCGGGTGTAGGCGTTAATAACATTAAGTTGGGTATGTCTGAAAAACAGGTGACCGCTCTCCTGAAAGCTGAACCCGTGGGCTATACTTACGCTGATCAGTTGGATGCCTTCAAAGGATATGATACCCGGATCGACAGTGTGATGCAATTTGTGCTGGGATTTGACAGTTGTATCCGCTATGACAACGAACTGCCGGTCAGCATGCCGGTATTCGGATTATATTTCAAAAATCACAAACTGAATTTTATCACCGTCACTTCCTATTCCGCCACGGAAGATCACCTGAAACAGGTTCGTCTCAATAACGGGCTTAAATTCCACGACAGCATGGAGGATTGCGGAAAAAAACTGGCGAAATCCCCTTTTGTAGCCCTCGGATACGGCGATTATTCCGGTGATCATTATTATTATACCCTCGGACTCGAAATGGTATACGACGAGGATAAGCTTACTGCTATCGGCATCTACCCCGTCACCCGTGATTTTCCGGCCAAAATCGCTGAAAACAGCGAACGCCTGCTCAAAGAAGCCAGTGCAGAAGAGGAAGAAGAAGGAAATAATTGATCAAGTCCTTACACTTTAGAATAGCTTTTGCACTTTCTTTCGTTACTTGCTGCCGGATTGAAAAAGCTATACCCTTATATTATCATTTCCCTGCTCTTTTTGGGAGCAGCTTACAACAGCCAGGCTCAGACGTACCGTATTAAAGGGTATGTACTGGATAGTTCCCGCAATTACCCGATGGAACTGGTGAGTGTGATCTCCAGTTCAGGCAAGGGAACGGTCACCAACAGTATCGGTTACTATGAATTAGAGGTAAGTGAACAGGATACGATCTGGTTCAGCTACCTCAACAAGTCCACCATGAAGTTCCCGGTGGCTAAGATCAGCAACCCCATGCAGTTTGATATTTCCATACAGGTAAATGTACCCACCCTGAAAGAAGTGAAAATTTTACCCCGCAATTACCGGCAGGATTCGATCCAGAACCGGCTGGACTATGCCAAGGTATTCGGTTTCCAGAAACCAAAACTGAAAACAGTCACCCCTACCTATGGAGCCGGCGTGGGTTTCGATCTCGATGAAATAATCAACATGTTCCGCTTCCGGCGCAACCGCAGCATGCTTTCTTTTCAGCAACGGCTGCTGACGGAAGAACAGGATAAATTTGTAGACAACCGCTTCAGTAAAGCACTGGTTCGCCGGCTTACGTTGCTCGACGGTCGTGAACTGGATAGTTTTATGCAGGTATTCCGGCCCTCGTATACGTTTACTAAAATGGCCGGCGATTATGATTTCCGGTTGTATATCAAACAAGCCCTGTACCGTTTCAAACACGGATTACCCCCCGAAGCCTGGTTTAAGGAAGAAGAACCGGTGCTGGAATAAAATCAATCATTTAGATCATTGGACCGCAATGAGCGGTATTTTTTGGGTGACATGCCGATATTTTTCCGGAAGCGTTTGGAGAAATAATACGGATCATCAAAGCCCAGTCCGAAGGCGATATCTTTTATCGAGCGGTTGCTGAAGTTGAGTTGCTGACAGGCTTTCTGCATTTTCATCTGCAAAAAATAATCAATCGGCGCATAGCCGGTTTTTTGTTTGAACAGGTTGGAAAAACGCGAGATGGAATAATTGTATTTCGCACTGAGATCATTTAGTGAAATATTATCATTGATCTTCTCCTGCATTAAGAGAATGGCACTGTCTACACAATCGAGTTTATCCCCGGAGTTGGCCGCATAATGACGTCCGTTGTATACAAACAGGGTCAGGAAATGCGAGAGACACATATTCGCGAACAGCAGGTTATCGACACTGTAACCCAGTTCCAGTGTTTTATAAATCTGGGAAAAGATCGGAATGATCTCCCCGTTGTTTTTAATATAGACCGGTTTAAAGTGCTTCTGTATTTCCTGTACTTCATTGAACTGCGGCAGGGCTTCTCCCCCAAAATGGATCCAGTAGATGGTCCAGGGATGATCGGTACTGCTGCCATAGGAATGTTCGATGTTTTGCGGCAGGATAAAAAATTCATTCGGCCCTACTTCATAACGTTGTTTCCCGATCTGGAACCAGCCGTTCCCATCCACACAGTAAAACAGAAAATTTTCAGGTAACCCTTTCTTCCGGTAAGTAAAATGATCTTTGGCCTTAGGATAATAACCTATGGAACAGATATGCAGGTGACGCAGCATGGAATTGCTGTTGACCCTGGACTTCAGGATGGTCTTGGGAATCTCAATCCGTTGCCGGCCGGCCCCGTACCAGATGTTTTTATGTGACCCTTCTTTGTTGTCCTTGTCTTTGTCCTTGAGCATAAGTGGCGTATCGGGAGCTAAAGTAAGAAAAATGAGTAATGAGTAATCAGTAATGAGTGGGGAAGAGAACTTATATTTTATAAACTTTATGCATTTCGAAGCCCAA